>NZ_JADQBH010000270.1 GCF_016278715.1 Marinilabilia sp.
GAAGCCCGAGAAAGACTAGAAAGGAAAAGACTAAGAGAATAGAATCCACGGTGCCTAACATTTAGGGCTGAATTAATCCCCACGAGATAAAAAATCCCGTCTCTTAAAAAGTGGCGGGATTAATTTTGCCCGTTGTTGAACGTGACCCGGCCGTCAGAGTTTTAGGGAGTTGTGGCACTTTTCATGCCATAAAGGTATTTCAATGTTTTGGGATGAGATTTTTCAGGGCATTGTTTGTGGAGTTTTACTAATTGGGAAGCCCAAACTGACGAATATCGCATAGTATATTCACCTGCATTACCGGCTACTCTTGACCTGGCTGCTTTTGAACTGGAAATGGCATCGGAACCAGGGAAAGAGTATCTGTTGAAGGAGGCTTTAGAACGGGTGTCTTGTCTCCTGGATTTTATTATTATCGATTGCTCTCCAAATCTTGGTCTGTTAACTGTGAAAGCTTTGACTGCAATCGATTATTACATTTGCCCGGTGCTACCACACCATTTGAGTATATTCGGTTTCAGCTCAATGATAGAGGTTGTTGACAAGGTTCAAAGAAGGCTAAATCCAAACCTGGATCTGGCTGGCATTGTGATGCCCCAGTTCAATAAGCATAACGAATTACACAGGGATACAGCTGAAGTCATAAAAAGTCACTTTGGTAATAAGCTTTTCTTAAGTACCATACCGGAAAATATAGCTCTTGCCGAGGCTCCTTCATCCGGAAAATCCAATTTTGATTATTCTCCCCAATCCACTGGTGCTATTGAATATATGAAATGAACTGAAGAAATTCTCTACTTAAACCATAAAATAATGGCAAAAAAGAATTTTAAAAGTGGAATGGATTTTTTACTTCAGGGAAGTAAAAACCATATAGAAGCTGAAAAAAAGACATGGGTCAACCTCACCATACAAAGGCGACTTATTTTTTTAATTCCGAAACACTGCAGTCAATTAAGGCAATTGCCTATTATGAAAGGATTCCCATTGGAGAGGTGATCGACCTCGCCCTTAGAAAACATGTTCATGCCTATGAGTCACTAAATACAGCTAAAAAACAGTATGCTCAGAGGTACTCCAAGAAATAACCAGTTTGTTTTTTCAACCATACTCGCTAATTGTAACATATTAACCATACCGTCTGACTTGATCAGATAGTATGGGTTTTCATTATATAGGAATATGGTTTGACCATATAATATGGTAATGGAAAATTGTATGGTCGATATGGGATGACAAAAATTAGTTTTTAAGAAATCTTTCAGGATTAAACGATAGGGCTAAAATGAAAATACTCTAAAAATATAATTCTTCATGATTTTCAACCTGGTATTTTTCTTTAGGGGATTATTTATTTTTTGTATGACTTGTATAGATAAGAATCATTCTAAATTACAAACAAAAGAATCTCATGCGCGCATGAGCTCATAACCTCTTGAACACCTATTTTATTCAGGGTCTTCATTATTTCCTGGAGAAAGAGAATTATGAAGTTATTTCTTTAATAATTGGTCTTAAATGTAAATAAGTGTTTAAACATGAGAACTTTTTACTATATTAGTTTAAAATATGGTGATAAATAAATATATCTGAGTTACTGGACCTTTCTTTAAAATACCTAAGCCTATGGAAACCATTCTACCTAGTTAGTGATTAATTCATCGTTATAATTAATTCTGACTACTTATTTTTGTTGGCCCATTAATTTATTTGACGTTTAGCCATTTGTGAATTTTGCGTAAACTCCTTTTTCAGAAAGGGAAATCTTTTCCACTTATATAGTTGAATTATTTTCTCTAAATTGAAACCGTGCTCCTATTCCGATTCAGGATTATAACTCTCTTTCAAAATTTTATATTAACCCTAAATCAAAAACCATGAAACAATCATTTTTACTATTTTTCTTACTGTTTTTACCTGCAATAACATATGCACAGAGTGTAACGTATGCATATGATTCTTCAGGAAAAAGGGTTAATCGCACTTTGATTATTTCCAAGTCTACAACAGGAAGTAATACTGATTCCACAAAAATAGGTCAAAGCAACCCGGCGTTTGATAGCCGTGATAACTATGAGATAAAAATCTTTCCAAATCCCACTTATGGTTCTATTAATATATCCGTTAATAATATCGGTGCTGTTGAGGGAATGATACAATTGTGTGATAATAAAGGCATTCTCTTAGGACAATATGAATTTTTGAAAGATATATCAATTAATCTCAATCATTTCTCTTCTGGTCTCTACTTATTAAAAATAAAAATTGGTAGCCAACAGACTATCTGGAAAATATTAAAAAAATAACCTAAAACCTAACCTATGAAAATTTGCAAAAGCGTAACAAAAAGCATAGTTCTGACAATCATTCTGGTGTATAGCACGACTTCAGATATAATTGCTCTTCCCTCAGTTGTTGATGGTCCATCAAGAAGTCTGAATACAAACCTTCCAGTTGGATCATTGCCAGGGCAGCTAAATGTTGATTTCTCTGGAAATTCAACTTACTCATTTCAAATTGAACTTCCTCCTTCCAAAAATAATCTTTGTCCATCAATTGGTGTTTCGTACAATAGTCAAAACCGTAACAGTTTTTTAGGGTGGGGATGGTCCCTCTTTTCAGGTTCGGTTATTTCACGAGGAAAAACTTCAATTATTCAAGACGGATATGTGGATGGTGCTGATTTTGATAGCAATGATAGGCTCTATCTTAATGGCAGTCGGTTAATTCTTGTTTCAGGAACATATGGTTCAAATGGATCTGAATATCGTACCGAAGAAGAAAGTCATAAAAGAGTAATAATGTATGGCACCGGAACCAGCGCATACTTTAAAGTCTGGACTCCTGATGGAAAGCTATTAGAAATCGGGAACGGAACATCATATAAAATCAATGCCTCAGAAGGAACACTTTTCTGGTACCAAAATAAGTTAGAAGATTATAGCGGGAATGTTGTCACCTATGCTTATATAAATGACTCGAATGGTTATCGTATTAGTGAAATATTATTTAGTGGAAATTCTGTTCAATTCAATTATGATGTAAGACCAGATAAAAACAGTCTATATTTCCAGGGGGAAGAGATAAAGCGAGGTGTTCGTTTAAGTAACATTAAGGTTTATGGGCAGGGCACGTTATTTCGTCAATATGCATTCAACTATTACACGGATTTTTACAGTCTTCTAAACGAAATCATTGTAACCGGCGATAATGGCACACAGTTTAATTCAACAATTGTAAATTGGAATACAATGGGAAGCATTAGTTCTAATATGCAAAAATTCAGTATAAGTAGCTCTGACATATTTTTGACTGGTGATTTTAATGGTGATGGACGTGAGGATTATCTGACATTTCCTAATAAGGATTATTTTTCGACAGGCGACTATTTGAGAGTTTACGTTAATAACGGCGATGGACTTTCATCAACATTAAAGCATACTAAATCACTTTATCGTAGCACTGTAAATATAGAAGTTGCAGATTTTGATAATGACCTGATTGATGAGATTTTTATTGTTGGAAGACTTGCAGGTCCTGATGGAGATGGAGAGACTTTCTGGAACTTTTATCAATTAAATGGTACATCATTAAGCAATGAAAGTTCTGGTGATTACATTGGTTCTGGAGACTGGGCTAAAGCAGGTGATATTGATGGCGATGGTAATGAAGATATTGTTTTGATAGACTACATGTTAGGAATTGATAAAATTATCGGAATAAATTCTCCAAATTTTCCTTCCAGTGGAGGCGGACGCAAATTGGAACTTATGGATTTCAACCAAGACGGAAAAAAAGAACTTTTTATTTTGAGTACTTCTACCCTTTCTGTGTATGAATATAACCCAGGCTCACAAGACTTTTCATTAATTCTTCAAACTTCTGTCGTTAATAAAGACTCTAATTTTAAACTTGGGGATTTTAATGGTGATGGTAATACAGATATTTTAAATGTTTCTTCCAGAAAACTATATTTATCAACCCAAGTTGGACTTACAGAAGTGAGTTGTCCATTGGCTATCAGAGCTCTACCGATAAATGACTGGGAAACAAAAGTAGAAGTTGGAGACTTCAATGGTGATGGAAAAGATGATATACTTGACATAGGACTCAGATTCTATTTTATTATGATGGATAGATGGTCTGAATCAGATAATTACATTCATTACAGTAATGGAAGCTCTTTTCAAACAGAATCTTGCAACCAGATAAATGGTATGGAGTCATTTATTGGATATTTGGGAACTAATTATGATATAAAGATTCTTGATTCAAATGGTGATGGAGCTGACGACATACTTGCAAAGTTTGGAGGCGACCCAAAATATGATTGCTATTTGAGTAATAAATACAGTTATGGATTGATGATTTCATCTGTAACAAGTGGGGTGAACCTGGTTGAGAGAGTAGATTATTCTTATCTTAATGATGGAACGGGGTATAATGAAGTGAGCAGTACTAATGCAGATCTTTGTTTCCGGTCTAAAGCAACATCTGTTGTTTCAAATATATCGCGCTCCCATGATGGACAGACATTGGATAATTTAACATATACATATGAAAATGCCACTTACAACAAGAAACTAGGTTTCATTGGTTTTACACAAGTTAAAAGTACAAATAGCATAAATGATGTTTCAATAATTAAAGATTTCACTACTATAGGAGAAATTAATGTTCCGGTGCCTGAGAGCCAACAAATGAAAGTTGGTGGCAATAGCACAAGTACTGCCACTTTTGACTACTCTTTTGTGAAAAACATAAAGAGTGGAGGTTTTACATACAGTATCAGACCTTTAACAAAACAAAATACAGATCATTTAACATCATTGGTGAATACAATTAATTATTTAGACTTTGATACCTATGACAATGCAACAGAGTATGAGGAAAAAGATGGAACTCTTGTCACGAAAACCGTAAATAGTACCTTCGACAATCTTACCAATTCAACCTATTGGATTATTGGTCGACCAGCATTAGTTACAGTAAAACATTCAGGAAATGGAGATACTAATAGAACAGAAAAAACTCAGTTTATATATGACAATCAACTTTTAAAAACCAAAACAGATTTCTACGGAACATCGAAAGCCGTTAAAACTACTTTTAATTACACAAACAACTTATTAACATCAGAGGTCACTTCAGGCTCCGGGGTTACAAGCCGAGCAACCAGCTATACCTGGGATACTTCAAACAGATTTATTGAAACGATTACCAATCCATTAGGTCATCAGGTTACAAATAATTACGACCAAAGTACAGGAAATTTATTAAGTTCTAGTGACCCGAATAATCTAACAACTTCCTATGCATATGATGGTTTTGGAAATCTGATAAATACCCAATGGCCAACAGGGGGCATTACTCACGTTAATTCAGAGTGGGACAATTCCGTCACCAATGCCTTCTATAAAGTTATTTACTCAGAAACAGGGTCACCGGATGTTGTAAACTATTATAATATTCGAGGACAGGTATTGTTGACTCAAACAACCGATAACCAGGGGCGAACTAAAAACATTCTCCGGACATATGATGCCAAGGGTAGAATTAGTAGTGAATCACTTCCCTACTTTAATGCCCAAATAGGGAGTAAGTCGTTTAGTTACGATGGTTTCAACCGTATTGAAACTGTTTCATTGCCAAATGGCCGTGGAAGTATCTCTTATTCATATTTCAATTTGGTAACAACTGTTACAAACCCGGAAGGATGGGAAAAGACCACCCTGGATGCGGCCGGGCAACTTGAGCAAACAGAAACGTCCGCCGGAATTGTCAATTATGATTATTTTAGCAATGGATTATTGAAAAGTCAAACAAGTGGAGGACACGTTGTTTCATACCAATATGACGTACAAGGAAATGTAGAGACAATGACAGACAGTGATATTGGAATATCCCAGGCATCTAATAATGCATATGGTGAGATCATCTCTTCCACAGACCCTAATGGCAATACATATTCCTTTACCTATGATAATCTTGGTCGTATTTCCACGCGTACCCTGTCCGGAGGAAGTGAGAGTACTTCCTGGGAATACGATCCATCCGGCCATTTAGGAGTGTTGTCAAAGGTAAAAGTAAATGGTTTGATACAGGAAAGCTATGGCTATGATAGTTATCACCGAGTTAATTCTTTAACGAAAACAGTGAGGTTTGGCGGGGTGGTAAAAAACTATAATTATCAGATGAATTATACACCCGGCAATAAGTTATCAACATTAACCTATCCAGGCGGTTATCGCTTAACATACACTTATGATACCCATGGCTACCTTGCCTCTATTAATGATAACAAAGGGAAATTTAGCTGGAGTAACCCTGAATTTAATGAATTGGGTCAGCCTGTAAGTTACAGTTACGGGAATGGAGCCACCACTTCTTTTAGCTACGATAGCCGATACAGACTTGACCAGGTTTCAGCTTCAACATCATCCACAACATTAATGAATATGGACTATGATTTTGATATCAAGGGAAATCTGACAAAAAGAAAAGACTTACTTAATAACCAGGAGGAGGTATTTACGTATGATGCTCAAAACCGGTTATCAACCTCTACCATTGGAGCAGACATTTCATATAACTCAGCTAACCAAATTTCAACTAAATCTGATATAGGAACTTACCAATACGGACACAGTTCAAAACCAAATGCCATCACCGGAGTGACCAATTTGGCTTCCGGCTGGTCTCCCAATAATCAGGATGTTAGCTATACTCCGTTTCAAAAGGTCTCAGAAATCACCAATTACACCAGTAGTGGTGATTTAATTGCCAATTTTTCTTATGGCTTCGACCACAACCGGCAAGCCATGGAGGTAAGCAAAGGAGGAAATATATTATTTACAAAATTTTATGCTGGGAAACTTTTTGAGGAGATAAAGGAAACGGGCGAAAAATATCACTATATTTACTTAAACTCCAAGATTATTGGAATGTATATGGAAATGGTTACAAGCAGTGACGTTTATTATGCCCATACCGACCATCTTGGATCCATTGTTTGTTTAAGTGATGCGAGTGGGAGTATAGCCGAAGAATACAGTTATGATGCATGGGGAAGCAGGAGAGATCCCGGAGATTGGACCTCGCCCGATAACCGGACTTCATGGCTTTGTGGCCGGGGTTTTACGGGGCACGAACATCTGAATGATTTTGGCTTGATTAATATGAATGGTCGAGTTTATGACAATGAAACAGGCCTGTTTCTGAGTCCTGATCCTTATCTTCAGGATCCGTCAAATCCGTTAAATTTTAACCGGTACAGTTATGTTTTAAATAACCCGCTGAAATACACCGATCCAACCGGCTATAAAACATATATAATGGACGAACTTTGGGTGAACCCCGGGGCAGAACGCATGTTAAGATTTTCAGGCCCACGAAGTGGAGGAGGTTTTTATGGAGGGCCTGGTTTGGTATCTAACGGAACCGGGTTGAATGGAGTATATTATGACTGGTTCAGTGGAACCCACCGCTCTACAGAGGATGGCTCTGAAGTAGAGTGGGAGTATTTAGTATATGTAGCTTCCCAATATAAATCCGAAGGATGGTATAGACAAGATGCCTATGTTGGTAGCGGAGGTTTTTATTTCTACAAAGGAAGCGTTTGGAGAAAGTCAACATCTGATGGTCAAGTTGCCGCAAATAGCGGGGTAACGCCTTTTGATGTTGGTGTAGAGTGGCTGACAGGAACTGGACCAAGACACCGCGATTTTACCAATGGAGATGTTTTTACAGAAATGCTTAGACAGCATGACCATGTTTTGAACACTTTGGCATCAATCCCGGGCATGATTGCCAATGGTAAAATGAGAGGAAATGCTCCATATAGTTTAAGTGGTGTTCAGGGAGTTGGAAAATATGTAAAAGATTATTCAACATTAGCAACAGGAGGACTAACAGGAAACCTTGCGGTAACTTACTTAGGTTCTTATAATTTAGCATGGCAGGTAACAGGAGTTAATGGAAATTCGGCTACGGTAGAGTTTTTAGTCAACAATTCTTCTACTATCCAGTCGGCTACACGACCGCCAGTATTAGGATATTATTCTTGGTGGCAAAATTCTGTAGGTTCTTGGATTAATAGTTCTTTTTCAAGTGGACCAATGTCGCCAACAACACAAACATTTAGATGGACAGAAACAGTAACATGGTAATGAAAATGATAAATATATTAAGCCTTTCAATAATGATGTTATTTACAGGCTGCAAGTCAGAAAATCCGACCGCTGATAGTATAGTCGGCAAATGGGTTGCAAAAGATGGTGCTGTTTTTCAATTTAGCAAAGAAGGAACATTTACTACCCAAGATTTGCCAAAAGATAAGTTTCTCCCCTTTTCAGAAGATTTTACGGAATCGTTATTTAGTGAAACTGGAAAATGGGAACTGAAACACGACCAAGGTAGATGGATTGTGTCTTTGTATTTTGAAAATAGTGAGAGTTTACCTGGAGGATGTGTAACGCAAATTTATATAGCGGGTAGTAAGGGAATTATGGAGAATCAACCACCTTGGTATCTGTTTTTTTGGGAAGGAGAAGAAGGAGGTTCCAGATATAGGTTTACAAAGAAAGAATAAGATAAAAGCCCGAGCAATCGGGCTTTTTTATGCTTTAAAATTTAGCTTTCCCATCTAAAAGGTCTTTCATCCTTTTTTTAGTCAGCATAGAATTAATAATTTTAATCAGTGCGTTTTTCTCATCTTCATCAAGTTGGTTTATAAGCATTATCTGCTCATTAAGTTCATGGTTTTCTAATTCCACTACACTGTTTTCGCTATCATTTAAAAGGTTGTCGGCACTCACGGCAAATACTTTCATTAACCTTTGTACAATATCAATAGAGGGCAGTAAATGTCCGTTTTCCATTTTCGACAAGTGGGTAACATGAATGTGCAATTTATCAGCCAAGTCCTGCTGGTTCATGTTGGAAGCCTTGCGTAAAGCTTTAATTTTCTCGTTAAACTTCATACTGTAAAGTTCTATTGTTGTCTGCAAATTTACCATAATATACAAGTTTTAACTATTTATTTTGCTTTTGATGAAATTATATTGCAAATATATGAAAGTTAATTGTATTTTTGCTTTCAATATAATGAATAATAATATTGCAAAATTTTCAACTTATGGAAATAGCCGAAATAAAACAAAGGTTGACAATCGAAAAGGTATTACAGTATTACGGCTTACAAGCCAACAGAAACCATATGCTTAAATGCCCATTCCATGAAGAAACAGAACCAAGCTTAAAAATATACCCGAACACAAATACCTTTAACTGTTTTGGCTGTAAAGCCAATGGGGACACGATAGAATTTATTCAATTAAAAGAAAAATGCAGTAAACACGAGGCATTGAAGAAGGCAACGGAATTAATTAACCCAATTGAAATAACAAAGCAATCCAACCAAGCACCGCCAGAACCAGTAAGTCGAAACGGAAAAATAGAATTACTCACAAAACTTTTTGGCTACTTCAGGGGAGCAATCAACAACAGCAAACCATCAAGAAATTATATCACTCAAACCAGGCGTTTAGAATTGTTTTTGGAAATCGGCTACAACTCTGCACAGTTCCATCATGGGCAAAGGCGTGATGAAGCTCTAATAAATGAGTGTGTAAAATATGGAATGCTTACCCCAACCCAAAGTAAAACAAAGGCTGGCAACTCAACAGGCTATTATGTTTTTGGTAAAAACTGCATCGTGTTCCCACTTAAAGACAAAGAGCAAAATATCACAGGGTTGTACTTTAGAAGCATAGAGGAAAAGAAAGATAGCAAGCATTATTATTTAAAGGATAGAGAAGGACTTTATCCAGGATATTTAAAACAGGAAACAACCAGGTTAATCATTACAGAAGCCATAATAGATGCAGCCACACTTTTACAGCTTCCATTTATAACCGAGAAATACGAAGTGCTAAGCTGTTACGGTACAAACGGATTTACAAGCGAACACAAAGAGGCAATCAAGGAACTGGCAAACCTGCAGGAAGTAATAATCTTTTTTGATGGCGACAAAACAGGGATTACAGCAGCCGAAAAACTGGCAAAGGAAATACAAAAGCTAAACGATAAGCTTACCATCAAAATAGTGAATACGCCCGAAGGCGAAGACGTGAACAGCTTATCAATCGGTCATGAATCCGAAATATTCACCCATCTTTTAGAAACTGCACAACCATTTTTTATTTTATCTGAAGAAACTGAAAATACTGAACAGGCAGAAGAACCCAAGCCAACAACAGCAACAAAATTAAATGCTGCCAATCCCGAACAAATCATTTACGAAACATCGGAACTAAAAATCACCATCTGGGGCGGAATCGAAAAAGAGAACCTGAGTAGGTTAAAAATATCAATGCACATTAAGAGTAAAGCAAATAAATACAAGAGCTTTAGGGATGATGTGAACCTTTACAGCCACGGCAATACACAAAAATTAATACAGAATATTAGCGAAACTTTGGAAGTCAGTACCACCGCTATAACCAAAACAATAACCGAACTAACAGAAGAACTGGAAGCGTACCGACTTGAAGAACGTACCGCGATGGCAAAAGCCCTGAAACCGAAACTATATGAAATGAGCGAGGAAGAGAAACAAGAAGCCCAAAGCTTCCTGAAAAACAAAGGACTTGGTAAACGGACTTTAGAACTGATACAGCAAAGCGGATTAATCGGAGAGGAAAAGAACGGCTTATTACTTTACTTTCTGTACACATCAAGGCTGATGGAGGAGCCATTGCACGCAATCATCTTTGGAAAGTCCGGGAGCGGTAAAACTTATTTGCAGACCAAAATAAGCGAATGTTTACCGGAAGAATCAGTACGTACAATTACAAGCCTTACAGAAAATACACTTTACTACTCAGCCAAAGGCTTCTGGAAACACAAAGTTTTGTTAATCGAAGATTTAGAAGGCGTTTACAATGCCTTTTTACCGCTCCGAGAGTTCATGAGCAAACAAAGTATAACCAAGCTTACAACCGATAAAGATGCCAAAGGAAATAACATACAGAAGCTTTTAACGGTTGAAGGCCCGATATGCGTGAGCGGTGCAACTACTCAAGGTTCAATTTATGAAGACAATGCAAACCGCAGCTTCTTACTGCACATTGATGAAAGCAGCAACCATTTAAACCAGGTAATGGAATACCAACGAAAAATACAGGCAGGAATAGTAAACGAAACAGGGCAGCAATCAGCCAAACTATTATTAAAAAACGCTCAAAGGCTTTTAAGAAAGGTAAAGGTTATCAATCCTTATGCAACAGACCTGAGAATCCCTGATTGTGTTTTTAAGAAGCTCCGAACCAACATGCACTATTTAAAGCTTATTGAAATAATCACCTTTTACAACCAGTTCCAACGCAAATG
The DNA here is from genome assembly GCF_016278715.1 of Marinilabilia sp. Lineage (GTDB taxonomy): Bacteria > Bacteroidota > Bacteroidia > Bacteroidales > Marinilabiliaceae > Marinilabilia. Next base: position 11,392 of record NZ_JADQBH010000270.1, read on the forward strand.
GAAGAAAAGCCAATCAGAAGAATATTACATTGAAACAGCAATCGAAGATATAGAACTGGCAAACTGGTTGGTTAAAGATAACCTGCTCCGCAAATCGGACGAGTTGAACGAAGATACACGCCATTTTTTTGAAAGCTTAAAGGAACTGGCAGCCAAGAAACCAAAGGAAACCCAAAGCTTTTACGCCAAAGAAATACGCCAACACTTTAGAATGAACCCCATGAAAGTAAACCGCTATCTCCATCAACTGGAATCAAGGGGATATATAAACCGGATTGGCGGAAACCGAAAAACTGGCTATGAATACGAGGTTGCAGCATGGGAAGAATACGAGCTATTAAAATCAAATATTGATGTACTGGACGAAATAATCCAAAATATCAGGGCTAAGTATAACGGCAAATCAAAAGCAGAAAATAAGTATAACACAAGTGTAACACAAGTATAACAGTGGCAGCGCCACAGGCAATTAATTTAAATATCAATCATTTACGGCTAAGTATAACAGTATAACAAGTATAACAGGGCAAGAGCAAGAGGGGTATTTTATCAAAAGGGTCATAGCTAAAAACAAAAAGTATCATGAACGTAGAATTTACAAGGCTTACAGAAAGTTTTAAAGAATGGCTTGGCATCGTAGGTTACAGCCCTGATACCGTAGAGAGCCAGCCGAGAGTTATTGAAAAATACTTTTCCTTTATGGAAGCGGGCAATATCAATAAACTGGAAAACATAACCCAACAAGCAACAGCAGCCTGGTACGAATCAGAGAAACAAAGGAAAAGCAAACAAACAGGCGAACTTTTAAAGAATGCCACCTTAAACGGTTTTATCAGGGCATTAAGGTTATTTAGCCAGTTCTTGGATGAAACAAGCCTGGGCACTTTAACCATTGATTTACTATACGAAGAAAACGCAAAATCAAAACGTCCGGTACTTACCAAAGAAGAAGTGCAAGCAATGTACCATGCGGCAGACGAAACCATTTTAGGACTTAGAGACCGAGCAATATTAAGTATTTATTACGGTTGTGGAATTAGAAGCAAAGAAGGTCAGTTTTTAGAATTAAGCGATATTATCCTGGACAGGAAACTGGTGTATGTAAGAAAAGGCAAGCAATACCGGGAACGCTACGTCCCTTTTGTACAAAATCAAATGACCGACTTTAAACTTTACCTGAAGGAATGCCGTCCGGAACTCACAAATAAACATACGCAAAACTGGTTCCTGCTCAATAACAAAGGCAATCAATGCGATGCATCATTTTTATTAAAACGTGTAAAACAACTGGCAAAGCAAGCAGAAATAAAAAAAGAAATCGGGGTACACACTTTACGCCACTCCATCGCCACGCACTTAATGCAATCGGGAATGAAAATAGAAAGCATTGCACAGTTTTTAGGACATAAGAACATCGACAGTACACAACGCTACGTCCATTTAGCCATCGAAATGTCATGAACACAAAAGCATCAAATACAGGCAACAAACACCGGATATTAAGAAAGTTAAGCAGTGAACTGCCAAAAGACTTTAAAGAATACCTGTTGTATTTACGCCTTCGACCACAAACCATCGTCAATAATATACGCTACATCAGGCGTTTTTTAGAGTGGCTCGATAACGAGAATTTAACCGTAGAAAAATGTACTTACAACGATTTACTGGCAATAATCAAACATTACCGGAACGAAAATCACAGTGTACACAACATCAACAACCATTTAAACGGCATCCAATATTATTACGAATACCAAAAATTATTGGGAAAGGTAGAACACAATCCAGCAAAGAACCTAAGAGTAAAAGGCGATATTGAGAAAGTTCCAAACGATATACTGACCCAAAAACAAATAGAAAAAATCTTTGAGAACTACCAAGCTGAAACTCCGGTACAGAAACGGAATAAAATCATGATTAGCTTAGTTGTTTACCAGGCAATAGAACGGGAAGAAATCCACTTTTTAGAACCGAAAGATATTAACCTGGACAAAGGGACAATACAGGTAAGAAGGAATACACGTTTACAGGAAAGGATATTAAAACTCAATGCCAAACAAGTATTGCCGCTACATGAATACATGAACGAAACCCGGACAGAACTTTTAAAGCTGAAGAAAAAACAAACCAGGAACTACAAAACCGACAAGCTGTTTTTTACCATCGGAACCAGTCAGCACATTAAAGACTCAATGCGTGAACTGCTCCGGGAACTAAGGAAAGAACACAAATACTTAATCAGCTTTACGCAAATAAGAATGAGCGTTATAAGCCAATGGATAAAAGAAAAGAATTTAAGAGAAGTCCAGTACATGGCTGGACATGCCAGCATTTACTCAACACAAAGATATGTAAGGGCAAACCTTGATGAACTGAAAGACGAATTAAGCAACTACCATCCATTGCAATAAGACACACAAGCCAACACTCCCCACAGGTCAAAAAATCCCCGCTTCTCGTACCTCTAAGCTTGCACGGTCTTTTTTGCCCTTCCCCTACGCCGACCCTTCTGTAATTTTTTCCGTCATGCTTTTTGTCCGACCCACAAACGGCACATTGCTTTTTTATTTTTAATTGAATGGATTTTTAAGCGGTAAAAACAAAAAATCAAAGAGCCGTGCCAACCCTGCAAACAAAAAGACACGCCCAAAAAAATTACCCAAAGCTAAGTTACATAATACGAGTTATAGGAGCAGCCACACGAAAACCAGCCCACAAAAACCAAAGCTGTCAGCTATAACTAGTATTATGCAAAATAGCCGCTCAATCCACGCTCCCCGACCCACGCCAACGCTGACAAACAGCATATTAAAAAACCGCTCAAAACCCACCCTCGAAAACCAAAGTTTTTTAAAAAGCTGTTTGCTGCCCCAAAAGCGGTAACAAGAGCCGCCGGAAAAGGCGGCACTTGTTGAAGTGTCTATCCACCAAAACCCCGACCACCACCCCTAAGAATGCTATTGAAACGAGAATAACCCAAAAGCTTCAGTACTAAATTGAAAGTTCCTGCAAGGGTTATTTCCCGTTCCAACAGCACATCATCATCACCATGATTTTTGAAACTTTTTCTTTTAAATGAAAAAAACAATAACTGAAATCTTCAATTAAAAGAAAAAATGGTAGTTTTGTCGGAGAAGTAAAAGACGTTCTTTAAAAAGCTGATTTGCAGGAAGTCTGGCGAAGTTGGAAGCCTTGATTTTAGGGGAGTTGGTACAGAAGTTGCCGCAAATAGCGGGGTAACGCCTTTTGATGTTGGTGTAGAGTGGCTGACAGGAACTGGACCAAGACACCGCGATTTTACCAATGGAGATGTTTTTACAGAAATGCTTAGACAGCATGACCATGTTTTGAACACTTTGGCATCAATCCCGGGCATGATTGCCAATGGTAAAATGAGAGGAAATGCTCCATATAGTTTAAGTGGTGTTCAGGGAGTTGGAAAATATGTAAAAGATTATTCAACATTAGCAACAGGAGGACTAACAGGAAACCTTGCGGTAACTTACTTAGGTTCTTATAATTTAGCATGGCAGGTAACAGGAGTTAATGGAAATTCGGCTACGGTAGAGTTTTTAGTCAACAATTCTTCTACTATCCAGTCGGCTACACGACCGCCAGTATTAGGATATTATTCTTGGTGGCAAAATTCTGTAGGTTCTTGGATTAATAGTTCTTTTTCAAGTGGACCAATGTCGCCAACAACACAAACATTTAGATGGACAGAAACAGTAACATGGTAATGAAAATGATAAATATATTAAGCCTTTCAATAATGATGTTATTTACAGGCTGCAAGTCAGAAAATCCGACCGCTGATAGTATAGTCGGCAAATGGGTTGCAAAAGATGGTGCTGTTTTTCAATTTAGCAAAGAAGGAACATTTACTACCCAAGATTTGCCAAAAGATAAGTTTCTCCCCTTTTCAGAAGATTTTACGGAATCGTTATTTAGTGAAACTGGAAAATGGGAACTGAAACACGACCAAGGTAGATGGATTGTGTCTTTGTATTTTGAAAATAGTGAGAGTTTACCTGGAGGATGTGTAACGCAAATTTATATAGCGGGTAGTAAGGGAATTATGGAGAATCAACCACCTTGGTATCTGTTTTTTTGGGAAGGAGAAGAAGGAGGTTCCAGATATAGGTTTACAAAGAAAGAATAAGATAAAAGCCCGAGCAATCGGGCTTTTTTATGCTTTAAAATTTAGCTTTCCCATCTAAAAGGTCTTTCATCCTTTTTTTAGTCAGCATAGAATTAATAATTTTAATCAGTGCGTTTTTCTCATCTTCATCAAGTTGGTTTATAAGCATTATCTGCTCATTAAGTTCATGGTTTTCTAATTCCACTACACTGTTTTCGCTATCATTTAAAAGGTTGTCGGCACTCACGGCAAATACTTTCATTAACCTTTGTACAATATCAATAGAGGGCAGTAAATGTCCGTTTTCCATTTTCGACAAGTGGGTAACATGAATGTGCAATTTATCAGCCAAGTCCTGCTGGTTCATGTTGGAAGCCTTGCGTAAAGCTTTAATTTTCTCGTTAAACTTCATACTGTAAAGTTCTATTGTTGTCTGCAAATTTACCATAATATACAAGTTTTAACTATTTATTTTGCTTTTGATGAAATTATATTGCAAATATATGAAAGTTAATTGTATTTTTGCTTTCAATATAATGAATAATAATATTGCAAAATTTTCAACTTATGGAAATAGCCGAAATAAAACAAAGGTTGACAATCGAAAAGGTATTACAGTATTACGGCTTACAAGCCAACAGAAACCATATGCTTAAATGCCCATTCCATGAAGAAACAGAACCAAGCTTAAAAATATACCCGAACACAAATACCTTTAACTGTTTTGGCTGTAAAGCCAATGGGGACACGATAGAATTTATTCAATTAAAAGAAAAATGCAGTAAACACGAGGCATTGAAGAAGGCAACGGAATTAATTAACCCAATTGAAATAACAAAGCAATCCAACCAAGCACCGCCAGAACCAGTAAGTCGAAACGGAAAAATAGAATTACTCACAAAACTTTTTGGCTACTTCAGGGGAGCAATCAACAACAGCAAACCATCAAGAAATTATATCACTCAAACCAGGCGTTTAGAATTGTTTTTGGAAATCGGCTACAACTCTGCACAGTTCCATCATGGGCAAAGGCGTGATGAAGCTCTAATAAATGAGTGTGTAAAATATGGAATGCTTACCCCAACCCAAAGTAAAACAAAGGCTGGCAACTCAACAGGCTATTATGTTTTTGGTAAAAACTGCATCGTGTTCCCACTTAAAGACAAAGAGCAAAATATCACAGGGTTGTACTTTAGAAGCATAGAGGAAAAGAAAGATAGCAAGCATTATTATTTAAAGGATAGAGAAGGACTTTATCCAGGATATTTAAAACAGGAAACAACCAGGTTAATCATTACAGAAGCCATAATAGATGCAGCCACACTTTTACAGCTTCCATTTATAACCGAGAAATACGAAGTGCTAAGCTGTTACGGTACAAACGGATTTACAAGCGAACACAAAGAGGCAATCAAGGAACTGGCAAACCTGCAGGAAGTAATAATCTTTTTTGATGGCGACAAAACAGGGATTACAGCAGCCGAAAAACTGGCAAAGGAAATACAAAAGCTAAACGATAAGCTTACCATCAAAATAGTGAATACGCCCGAAGGCGAAGACGTGAACAGCTTATCAATCGGTCATGAATCCGAAATATTCACCCATCTTTTAGAAACTGCACAACCATTTTTTATTTTATCTGAAGAAACTGAAAATACTGAACAGGCAGAAGAACCCAAGCCAACAACAGCAACAAAATTAAATGCTGCCAATCCCGAACAAATCATTTACGAAACATCGGAACTAAAAATCACCATCTGGGGCGGAATCGAAAAAGAGAACCTGAGTAGGTTAAAAATATCAATGCACATTAAGAGTAAAGCAAATAAATACAAGAGCTTTAGGGATGATGTGAACCTTTACAGCCACGGCAATACACAAAAATTAATACAGAATATTAGCGAAACTTTGGAAGTCAGTACCACCGCTATAACCAAAACAATAACCGAACTAACAGAAGAACTGGAAGCGTACCGACTTGAAGAACGTACCGCGATGGCAAAAGCCCTGAAACCGAAACTATATGAAATGAGCGAGGAAGAGAAACAAGAAGCCCAAAGCTTCCTGAAAAACAAAGGACTTGGTAAACGGACTTTAGAACTGATACAGCAAAGCGGATTAATCGGAGAGGAAAAGAACGGCTTATTACTTTACTTTCTGTACACATCAAGGCTGATGGAGGAGCCATTGCACGCAATCATCTTTGGAAAGTCCGGGAGCGGTAAAACTTATTTGCAGACCAAAATAAGCGAATGTTTACCGGAAGAATCAGTACGTACAATTACAAGCCTTACAGAAAATACACTTTACTACTCAGCCAAAGGCTTCTGGAAACACAAAGTTTTGTTAATCGAAGATTTAGAAGGCGTTTACAATGCCTTTTTACCGCTCCGAGAGTTCATGAGCAAACAAAGTATAACCAAGCTTACAACCGATAAAGATGCCAAAGGAAATAACATACAGAAGCTTTTAACGGTTGAAGGCCCGATATGCGTGAGCGGTGCAACTACTCAAGGTTCAATTTATGAAGACAATGCAAACCGCAGCTTCTTACTGCACATTGATGAAAGCAGCAACCATTTAAACCAGGTAATGGAATACCAACGAAAAATACAGGCAGGAATAGTAAACGAAACAGGGCAGCAATCAGCCAAACTATTATTAAAAAACGCTCAAAGGCTTTTAAGAAAGGTAAAGGTTATCAATCCTTATGCAACAGACCTGAGAATCCCTGATTGTGTTTTTAAGAAGCTCCGAACCAACATGCACTATTTAAAGCTTATTGAAATAATCACCTTTTACAACCAGTTCCAACGCAAATGGAAGAAAAGCCAATCAGAAGAATATTACATTGAAACAGCAATCGAAGATATAGAACTGGCAAACTGGTTGGTTAAAGATAACCTGCTCCGCAAATCGGACGAGTTGAACGAAGATACACGCCATTTTTTTGAAAGCTTAAAGGAACTGGCAGCCAAGAAACCAAAGGAAACCCAAAGCTTTTACGCCAAAGAAATACGCCAACACTTTAGAATGAACCCCATGAAAGTAAACCGCTATCTCCATCAACTGGAATCAAGGGGATATATAAACCGGATTGGCGGAAACCGAAAAACTGGCTATGAATACGAGGTTGCAGCATGGGAAGAATACGAGCTATTAAAATCAAATATTGATGTACTGGACGAAATAATCCAAAATATCAGGGCTAAGTATAACGGCAAATCAAAAGCAGAAAATAAGTATAACACAAGTGTAACACAAGTATAACAGTGGCAGCGCCACAGGCAATTAATTTAAATATCAATCATTTACGGCTAAGTATAACAGTATAACAAGTATAACAGGGCAAGAGCAAGAGGGGTATTTTATCAAAAGGGTCATAGCTAAAAACAAAAAGTATCATGAACGTAGAATTTACAAGGCTTACAGAAAGTTTTAAAGAATGGCTTGGCATCGTAGGTTACAGCCCTGATACCGTAGAGAGCCAGCCGAGAGTTATTGAAAAATACTTTTCCTTTATGGAAGCGGGCAATATCAATAAACTGGAAAACATAACCCAACAAGCAACAGCAGCCTGGTACGAATCAGAGAAACAAAGGAAAAGCAAACAAACAGGCGAACTTTTAAAGAATGCCACCTTAAACGGTTTTATCAGGGCATTAAGGTTATTTAGCCAGTTCTTGGATGAAACAAGCCTGGGCACTTTAACCATTGATTTACTATACGAAGAAAACGCAAAATCAAAACGTCCGGTACTTACCAAAGAAGAAGTGCAAGCAATGTACCATGCGGCAGACGAAACCATTTTAGGACTTAGAGACCGAGCAATATTAAGTATTTATTACGGTTGTGGAATTAGAAGCAAAGAAGGTCAGTTTTTAGAATTAAGCGATATTATCCTGGACAGGAAACTGGTGTATGTAAGAAAAGGCAAGCAATACCGGGAACGCTACGTCCCTTTTGTACAAAATCAAATGACCGACTTTAAACTTTACCTGAAGGAATGCCGTCCGGAACTCACAAATAAACATACGCAAAACTGGTTCCTGCTCAATAACAAAGGCAATCAATGCGATGCATCATTTTTATTAAAACGTGTAAAACAACTGGCAAAGCAAGCAGAAATAAAAAAAGAAATCGGGGTACACACTTTACGCCACTCCATCGCCACGCACTTAATGCAATCGGGAATGAAAATAGAAAGCATTGCACAGTTTTTAGGACATAAGAACATCGACAGTACACAACGCTACGTCCATTTAGCCATCGAAATGTCATGAACACAAAAGCATCAAATACAGGCAACAAACACCGGATATTAAGAAAGTTAAGCAGTGAACTGCCAAAAGACTTTAAAGAATACCTGTTGTATTTACGCCTTCGACCACAAACCATCGTCAATAATATACGCTACATCAGGCGTTTTTTAGAGTGGCTCGATAACGAGAATTTAACCGTAGAAAAATGTACTTACAACGATTTACTGGCAATAATCAAACATTACCGGAACGAAAATCACAGTGTACACAACATCAACAACCATTTAAACGGCATCCAATATTATTACGAATACCAAAAATTATTGGGAAAGGTAGAACACAATCCAGCAAAGAACCTAAGAGTAAAAGGCGATATTGAGAAAGTTCCAAACGATATACTGACCCAAAAACAAATAGAAAAAATCTTTGAGAACTACCAAGCTGAAACTCCGGTACAGAAACGGAATAAAATCATGATTAGCTTAGTTGTTTACCAGGCAATAGAACGGGAAGAAATCCACTTTTTAGAACCGAAAGATATTAACCTGGACAAAGGGACAATACAGGTAAGAAGGAATACACGTTTACAGGAAAGGATATTAAAACTCAATGCCAAACAAGTATTGCCGCTACATGAATACATGAACGAAACCCGGACAGAACTTTTAAAGCTGAAGAAAAAACAAACCAGGAACTACAAAACCGACAAGCTGTTTTTTACCATCGGAACCAGTCAGCACATTAAAGACTCAATGCGTGAACTGCTCCGGGAACTAAGGAAAGAACACAAATACTTAATCAGCTTTACGCAAATAAGAATGAGCGTTATAAGCCAATGGATAAAAGAAAAGAATTTAAGAGAAGTCCAGTACATGGCTGGACATGCCAGCATTTACTCAACACAAAGATATGTAAGGGCAAACCTTGATGAACTGAAAGACGAATTAAGCAACTACCATCCATTGCAATAAGACACACAAGCCAACACTCCCCACAGGTCAAAAAATCCCCGCTTCTCGTACCTCTAAGCTTGCACGGTCTTTTTTGCCCTTCCCCTACGCCGACCCTTCTGTAATTTTTTCCGTCATGCTTTTTGTCCGACCCACAAACGGCACATTGCTTTTTTATTTTTAATTGAATGGATTTTTAAGCGGTAAAAACAAAAAATCAAAGAGCCGTGCCAACCCTGCAAACAAAAAGACACGCCCAAAAAAATTACCCAAAGCTAAGTTACATAATACGAGTTATAGGAGCAGCCACACGAAAACCAGCCCACAAAAACCAAAGCTGTCAGCTATAACTAGTATTATGCAAAATAGCCGCTCAATCCACGCTCCCCGACCCACGCCAACGCTGACAAACAGCATATTAAAAAACCGCTCAAAACCCACCCTCGAAAACCAAAGTTTTTTAAAAAGCTGTTTGCTGCCCCAAAAGCGGTAACAAGAGCCGCCGGAAAAGGCGGCACTTGTTGAAGTGTCTATCCACCAAAACCCCGACCACCACCCCTAAGAATGCTATTGAAACGAGAATAACCCAAAAGCTTCAGTACTAAATTGAAAGTTCCTGCAAGGGTTATTTCCCGTTCCAACAGCACATCATCATCACCATGATTTTTGAAACTTTTTCTTTTAAATGAAAAAAACAATAACTGAAATCTTCAATTAAAAGAAAAAATGGTAGTTTTGTCGGAGAAGTAAAAGACGTTCTTTAAAAAGCTGATTTGCAGGAAGTCTGGCGAAGTTGGAAGCCTTGATTTTAGGGGAGTTGGTACAGAAGTTGCCACAAATAGCGGGGGTTGGGATTTAAATGGGGATGGTAGAATGACAATTAATGAAAGTTATAGTTGGTGGAAAAATGGAGGAGGGACAACGGTTCAGGTTCCACTTAGTTCCTTAGACTTGAGTTCTATTACACCCGCTTCATTTAAAGACGGAGTTGGAGGTGTTGAAACTTTTAACTTGTTATTTAGAGGAAATGCAACAGATGGATTAGTGCATGGAACTATTGCATTACGTCTATATCCCAATAATACAGTAAAAGCTTTTGATGGTCCTTATGATTTTGATTATAAACCTTGGTTGACAAACCCAATTAGAAATATTGAGAACTTTTTTGGAAAAACTATCCATGGTGCAGGTACTCCTTATGAAATAGATTTCACTGGTTTAGGAACAATTAGTCCAAATCCGTCAATTACAGATTGGTATATAAGAACAGGAGGTATAAGATGATGAGAAATAATATTTTTTTGTTAATAATAATGTGTTCTTTTTTTTCCTGCAATCAGGGAAGTTTGTCCGACAAATTGAGTGGTAGTTATACTTATCATGAAGGCTTAAATGGATATAGGGATATATTAAAGAATAAAAATATTGAGAGTATAACCAATGATAGAAATTTCGAATATTTAAAGGAAAATATATACTCGGAAGTTATTGATTACTGCTATAATGAAGATTTTATACTTGTTAAACAAAAGCCAAATAAAAAATATCACATTAAAGCATTATTATTTGAACTTGAAGATATTTATTCGAGTAGTAGAAGTAAATTTTTAGCTGATAGCCTAATAAATAATGATGTTTACTATAAACAAATATTTGATAATGAGATTAATTATTGGATAATAGATAACAAGAATGAAATACTATTAGGACCATTTCAAAAAAAGAAATACTTACATAAAAGAAATGATTTGAAAATACCTCAAGAGTTAGAATTAAAACAAGAATAACACTATCATCCGAAAGTTTTTTGAAATTGAGAAAAAATTGCTGTATCCCTTTATCCATAGAGGGACAATTGCTCGTTTTGAGAAAAAAAGTCGGATGACAGTGGTATTTTCATTTGCTTGCTCTGTTTTATTCTTTTTGCACCTTCGCCCATGGTATTGCACACATAATCAAGTGATAAATAAAAGCATAGACTCATTCGTATTTTTTCGACAAAATTTGAAAATGCAGGTAGTTTTTTTGCAATAGTTCTTCTAATAAGTTCCAGTAACATAAAAGTTATCATTGCGATGTAGATTTGCGACTTTACCGCATTTTCACTTGTCCCTACAAACGTTTTTATCTGCAAATTCTGTTTTAATGCTTTAAAAAACAACTCAATATCCCAACGTTTCTTGTAAAGCTCGGCTATAGTTTAAGCATGCCATTCCAATTGGTTTGTAATGATCTCCATAATTTTGTTTGATATTTACCTGTTATAATTTAATCAGGTGCATCAGCATATTAAGTCGGCAGTAATTT
>NZ_JADQBH010000299.1 GCF_016278715.1 Marinilabilia sp.
ACCTTTTTTTCAACTATTTTGTGAAAAAATGTCAATCCGCTGAGCATCAGATTGCCAATTTCAGATAAACTATACAAAAAAGTAAAAATAGGGGTTTTTGTGCGCGTTGTCAAGGGAGAGGACAAAGAGGCAGGGAGCTAGAGGCCCATAAGTTCATCAACTCACCAGTTCGTTAGCTCATTCGTTAACACAAACCAGTTTTAAGACTGACTACCAGGCCTTTATCGCATATTACTCCGATGCTTCCCCGTACCTGGTTCGAAGCTTCTTCGGAGTTTGTTCGACCTTTCTTCGACTCTTATAAGGTCGAACAACAGTCGTTGAAGAGTCGAACAAGAGTCGAACAAAGCCCGGTCATTCCCCGAAGCAGCCCCCGGCAAGCACCGAGAAAGAGAAATAACAAAGCCGAACCCAAACTCTATTAGTAAAAACCCATTGAAACAAAAATGGTTCATTGACTGACAGACAATTCTAAGATTATACACTTCAACTTAAAAAACATTGACGGGGCTGTTATCAAGAGTATCTTATTTTGTAAATTCGCAGAAACATTTTGCAAAGACTTTTAAACTCAACAATTCATAAATTTTGCATTTTGTAAAATAAGTTCAGGGTTAACCGCCTCAAAAGCTAAAAAACCGTTTTACAAACACCTTCATACAAATGACAGAATCAAAAAACCTGGTAATCATACCAACATATAATGAAAAGGAAAATATTGAGGCCATTATAAAGGCCGTATTTGCCCAACCCACCCCTTTCGAGGTACTAATTATCGATGATGGTTCGCCCGACGGGACCGCCAGCATTGTAAAAAATATGCAACAGTCGAATTCAGACCGGCTTCATTTGCTGGAGAGAGCCGGAAAACTAGGATTGGGAACTGCTTACATCACAGGATTTAAGTGGGCATTGACACACGGTTATGATTACATTTGTGAGATGGATGCAGATTTTTCCCACAATCCGGAAGATCTGAACCGGTTATACAACGCTTGTTTCAAAGGTGGTGCTGATTTGGCCATCGGTTCAAGATATAAATCGGGCGTGAATGTGGTCAACTGGCCCATGGGAAGAGTACTAATGTCATACTTTGCATCGACCTACGTGAGGCTGATTACGGGAATGAAAATCATGGATACCACCGCCGGGTTCAAATGTTATCACCGCAAGGTCCTGGAAACCATAAAGCTGGACAAAATACGCCTTAAAGGATATGGCTTTCAGATAGAGATGAAGTTTTCGACCTGGAAATATGGTTTTAAAATTATTGAGGTTCCCATCATATTTACCGACCGTCAGGAAGGAGCATCAAAGATGAGCGGTGGAATTTTCAGTGAAGCTCTGTGGGGTGTTATAAAAATGAAGATTAGCAGCTTCTTCAAAAAATATGAAGTATAGTTCGCATTATAACATCAGCTTTTTAAACTAGTTTTCCGGAGGTTACTTTGTAATATCCTTATATTTGGTATTGACATACTTCAGTGCTGCCGTTTACTTAATTCAAAATATCCATCATGAAAACACTTATAAAAAATGCAACCATAATCAATCAGGGAAATTCATTAAAAGGCAGTGTTTTAATCAACAACCGGTTGATTGAAAAAATCTTCCAGGAAACAGATGAACTCCCTATTGTAGAAAATACAATAGATGCATCAGGCAACTACCTTCTTCCGGGCGTTATTGACGATCAGGTGCATTTCAGGGAGCCGGGCCTTACACACAAAGCAGATATTTTCACTGAATCGGGAGCTGCAGTAGCCGGTGGCGTCACTTCTTTCATGGAGATGCCCAACACCAATCCGCAAACCACCACTATTGAGGCACTAAAAAACAAGTTCACAATCGGAGAACAAAATTCATTGGCTAATTACTCTTTTTACATGGGAGCCACCAATGACAATCTGAAAGAAGTGTTAAAAGCAGATCCCAAAACGGTTTGTGGTGTAAAGGTTTTCATGGGATCCTCAACAGGCAATATGCTGGTTGACAAGAAAGAATCCCTCGAAAACATATTCAGGGAAGTTCCAATGTTGATAACCACACATTGTGAAGACGAAACAACCATCCAACTCAACACAAAAAAGTTCAGGGAAAAATACGGAGAAGGTATGGCTTTCAAGTATCATCCTCTGATAAGAAGTGCAGAAGCCTGTTACAAGTCTTCATCGATGGCGGTTGATCTGGCTTCAAAGTTCAATACCCGGTTACACGTACTACATTTATCAACCGCCAAAGAGATGTCTCTGTTCAATAGTCACCTAACGCTATCGGAGAAACGAATCACCGGGGAAGCATGCGTGCATCATCTCTGGTTTACAGACGAAGATTACGACCAATACGGGTCCCGCATAAAATGGAACCCGGCGGTAAAAACAGCGGAAGACAGGGAAGCATTGCGCGATGCTCTCAGGAATAATAAGCTTGATGTGGTGGCCACCGACCATGCGCCCCATACAGCGGAAGAAAAAAATAAAAGTTACTTCCAGGCCCCGTCGGGAGGCCCCCTGGTTCAACACTCATTGCAAGCGATGCTTGAGCTGTCGCAGCAGGGTATTTTCACTAAAGAACTAATTGTAGAGAAAATGTGTCATGCACCGGCAAAGCTTTTCGGAGTTGAAAAGCGAGGTTTCATCAGGGAAGGATATTATGCAGACCTGGTAATCGTCTCCCCCAACCAGAAAGAATTAGTCGAAGATGCATCAGTACATTATAAATGTGGTTGGAGTCCATTCTCGGGAACTACCTTTTCGCACAAAATAACCCACACATTTGTAAACGGACATTTGGCTTACTCAAACGGGAAAATCAACAGAGACCAAAAAGGTATGATGCTAACTTTTAAAAGATAGTTATATGCATAAATCGTTCCCTCTTTTATTCGTCTTACAGTTTTTATTTCAGGCCTGCCAACCGGAATCGGGTGAAACCACCACTTCATCGGCACAATCGACCTCAGGAATTGTTGTTGCCGATACCATCATCTACCCTGTTGACATCATCAACCTGGACTCCACAAATACCTGGGCCTCTTCCAGATTGCGGAATCTGAATCAACAACAAACGGCGGATCTCCTTTTTAAAGCAGTTTATGAGGGAAATGCAGAAGCCCTTGATTACTACAACCGGGAGCCGATCCCGGTAGAAAAGTTAAAAGAGATGGAAGCCTCGGGGGATTTTGACCGCGAAAAATTGGCCCAGTTACAATTTGAAGAAACCTGGCAAATTGATCCTGTCGCAGGCACCATGACCAAAACTGTTCAATCGGTACTCCTTGCCTGGCCTGTTTTCGATAGTCGCGGAAATTTTCAGGCATACCAGGCAGGTTTTTTAATAGAACTGAAACAATAAACATGAGTCATTCATACGCCACAAACTACAATTCACTTGCCCTCCTGACCGATTTTTATGAAATCACCATGGCCTACGGATTCTGGAAAAGCAACATGCATGAGCAAAATGCCGTTTTTAATCTCTTCTTCAGAAGGAATCCTTTCAATGGAGGTTTCACAATTGCTGCCGGTCTGGAATATGCCGTTGACTTTCTCAACAATTTTCGCTTCACCGATACCGACATTGCCTATATCAAGGACCTTACAGGAAATAATTCAAAGCCATTGTTCGAGAACGGTTTTCTTGATTACCTGAAATCCATGGAGTTTCGATGCGATGTAGATGCCATTCCCGAAGGTACCATTGTTTTTCCCAATGAGCCCCTTATCCGGGTCAAAGGTCCTCTTGTACAGTGTCAGCTGATCGAATCGGCGTTGCTGAACATCATCAACTTCCAGACCCTCATCGCTACCAAGTCGGCCCGAATTAACCTTGCCGCCGATGGAGAACCAGTAATGGAATTCGGACTTAGAAGAGCACAGGGGATTGATGGAGCCATCTCTGCCACCAGGGCAGCATTCATCGGTGGTTGCTTCGGAACCTCCAATGTTCTGGCCGCAAAGAGATTAGGAATACCTCCACTGGGAACCCATGCTCATAGCTGGGTTCAGGCTTTTGAGAATGAAACAGAGGCATTTTATGCCTTTGCCGAAGCTCTGCCCAACAACACCATATTTTTGGTGGATACATACAATACACCGAACGGCATTGACAATGCCATTGAAGTGGCAAAAAAAACAGAAGCCAAAGGCTACACGATTAACGGAATACGGCTCGACTCAGGCGATTTGGCCTACCTGAGCCAGCTGGCACGAAAAAAACTCAACGAAGCCGGCTTGTCACACCTGAAAATTGTTGCCAGCAATGACCTTGACGAACATCTGATTTCCAGCCTGAAGCAACAGGACGCAGCAATAGACTCCTGGGGCATCGGCACCAAATTGGTAACCGCCTTTGACCAGCCTGCACTGGGGGGTGTGTACAAACTTGCTGCCATTGAATCCAAAAACGGAGAATGGCTCGATCGCATAAAACTGTCGGAACAATCTATCAAAGTAAATATTCCGGGAATACAGCAAGTCAAAAGATTTTACAAAAACGACCTGATGGCAGGAGATATGATATACGATCAAAGAAAAGACCTCTCCGGATCGGTAAAAATGATTGACCCGGCAGACCCTACCCGAACAAAAATTCTTGACAAAACGATTCAGAAATGTGAAGACCTGCTGATTCCTGTTATGAAAAAAGGAAATTGTGTTTATGAAAAAGAATCCATTTACACTCTTCAACAGCGAACATCACAACAGCTTAAATTGTTAGATAAAACCATAAAACGATTTGTCAACCCACACATTTACCCTGTAGGAATTGAAGAGACACTCTACAACAGGAGATTAGAATTAATCGTGAAGCACAAACAGGCAATTAATAGTTAGATTGTAAGTATTTAAACCACATAAGATAACAGAAAAAGCTTAAACCCTATAAGACATATAAGCATTTTAGATTTTGTTATCAGGATGGTGATGACGCTCAGTGGACTATTTAATAGAATGAACAGAGGTAAAAACACCTCAAACAAACAGAAAGAACTTAAAGATGAATGCATTACTCATTGTGGACGTACAAAATGATTTCCTGCCAGGAGGTAACCTGGCAGTGCCGAAGGGAGACCAGATAATTCCGATAATCAATAACCTTCAAAAGAAATTTCAACTTATTGTAGCCTCCCGGGACTGGCATCCAGCCAATCATGGAAGTTTCGCTTCAAACCACAAAAAACAGAAGCCTGGAGATATAACAGAACTCAACGGACTGGAGCAGATTCTCTGGCCCGACCACTGTATTCAGGGAAGTCCGGGTGCAGAACTGTCGCCGTTGTTAAACCAAAATTTCATCCAACGAATTGTGTTTAAAGGATCCAATCCGGAAGTAGACTCTTACAGTGCCTTTTTCGATAACGGACACAAAATAGAGACAGAGCTACACAGCTATCTTCAAAAAAAAAGTGTAAAACGTCTTTTCGTCACCGGCCTTGCGGCTGATGTATGTGTATGGTTTACCGTGAAAGATGCACTTCATCTGGGCTATGAAACATTTCTGATTACAGATGCGACCAAAGGGGTAAACATCAATCCTGATGATACGCAAAAGGCCTTGGATGACATGAAACAAAAGGGGGCTATCCTGATTTCATCTGATCAGGTCGAGGATTTCATGTAAGAGAGAAAGAAAATTGCAATTCCCGATCCCTTTGAGACAACCTCCATGCAGAAAAACAAAATAGAATCATCATTTCAGGATTCAGCAACTCTGAAGCACAAAACGGGCATTTTTACGAGTTACCTGAGAGTCAATCACCACACGTTCTTTTAGTTTCTCATCAATCACCTGTTGACTGAAATGACGGATGGTCAACAGTTCCACCTGATCGTTATATCTGACACTGTAAAACTCCTTCAGTTTCTCCACCATAGAAATCAGATTCTCCCTGCGATCCACACAGACCGTAAAATTCAAAGCTGAGGTCTGCAATAAATTTATCCTAACATGGTTTTGACTAAAGAGAGCAAGAATTTTACTAAGATTCTCCTCTGTAATAAAGGAGAAGTCACGGGGCGACAATGTTAATAGCATCTGATCCCTTTTCAGAATAAAAATGGGCACCGGAATAGGCTGACTCTCCTGCCTGATGACTGTGCCTGGCCGGTCCTTATCCAAAAAAGATTTTACAAACAGTGGAATCTGCTTATTCTGAAGTGGTTTTAATGTTTTGGGGTGAATCACCTGAGCACCATAATAAGACAGCTCTATAGTTTCGGCATACGACAGACTGTCAATCTTCTCGGCATCAGGAAATATACGTGGATCGGCATTAAGAATTCCGGGAACGTCTTTCCACACTGTAACTCTTTCAGCATTTAGCACATACCCAATGATGGCAGCCGAATAATCTGAACCTTCTCTTCCCAATGTGGTGGAAATATTGCTAAGTGTGCCCCCTATAAATCCCTGAGTCACATACAGGGAAGTATCACTGAATGTAAAGGTCCGGTTCATCAATTTTGTTGTCATTTCCCAATCCACATTGGCATCGCGATAAAAGTCATCTGTCTTTAAAACCTGACGAACATCCACCCATTTGTTGCTGACTCCGGAATAATTAAGGTACGCACTTATAATGTGGGTAGAAAACATTTCTCCGAAGGAAACAATCTGGTCGTACTCGTAGTCGAAATGCATGGAAGGAAACTGTTCCAACCTTCCCTCCAACATACGCACACATTCAAAAAAGGGAGAAAGAACAGCATTTTCAAAATCTCCAAACAGACCCATAATAATACTGTGATGATAATCCTTAATTTGCTGAAGCTGATTTTTGCAATCTACTCTGTTGCCCGAAAAATAGTACTGAGCCAATGTTTCAAAAGCATTGGTCATTTTTCCCATTGCGGAAACAACGATTACCTGAGGTTTGTCAAGACTTTCAACAATTTTAAAAAGATTTTTTACTGCGTCAGCACTTTTCGCCGAAGCCCCGCCAAATTTTGATACCTGCATTAATGATTCGTAATTAAAATGGTTCCAGTGTTTTCTTTTTGGATGGATAAAAGTAAGGATATTTTGGGGCCGGCAAATACACCAACGGAAAATAATTTCACCGATCCGGGAGAACATTAGAAAAAACGGTCATATTCAATTATTTTTTTGTCAAGCTAACCAAAAAAGGAGATTGCTTCACCAGGTTAGCCATAGCATTCAGGATTAAGGTTTTCCCGGAAGAGCGGTTATCGTTTCGGCTGTGCCTAAAAAAACCACTTTCCATCCCCTCATTAAAAAAAGAATAGTTCCCGAAAAGTAACACAGCCTGTCCCGAACATATTAGGAAAGCAATTCTTTCTCAAAAATTAAGTTTCGCCGGTCAGTAGTGAATTTATTTAATAGTTTCTACTTTTGCAGAAAAATACACAACGTGGAAATAAGCACTTTACTTGGCACATTTACCCGTCACAGCGGTCTTCGGCAGTTGAAAGAGTGGACCAGCAATCCTCAGAGTAACATAACGTTAAAAGGTATGTCAGGCTCTTCTGCCGCGCTGACGGCAGCTGTTACCAGCGGCGATCGCAAACACTTTTTCATTCTGGAAGACAAAGAAGAAGCTGCTTATTTCTACCATGACCTTGTGCAGTTGCTGGGCGAAGAAAAAATATTTTTTCTTCCCTCCACCTACAAACGCTCTCCCGAATTTGGACAACCCGACAGCACCAATACCATATTACGTACCGAAGCCCTGGACCAGCTACAGTTCAGTGATGGTTCAGCCCTCATTGTCACACATGCCGAAGCATTGCTTGAGAAGGTGCCCACGCGCCAGGAAATGACCGGACAAGCCATGACTATCAAAACAGGTGACGACCTGGATCCGGCCTTTGTGGAAGATTTTCTGCAGGAGTTATCGTTTCAGAGAGTGGATTTCGTGTATGAGCCCGGTCAGTATTCGTTGCGTGGCTCCATTATTGATATCTTCTCTTTTTCCAACGAAGACCCGGTGAGAGTCGATTTTTTTGGAGACGAGGTGGAGACCATCCGGACTTTCGATATAGAAAATCAACTTTCGAAAAAGACACTGGAGCAGGTCACCCTGCTTCCCGATTTAGGAAAAAGACAACAAGGAAAAGAATACATACCGCTACCGGGTTTTCTCGACAGTAAGACCAGAATCTGGATTCAATCTCCACATCAGGTATTTCAAAAAACAGATGACATTTACCAAAAGGTAGAAAAGAAGTGCAACCAGGAAGACAAGGCTGAAGAAATACCCGGTCTTCCTGCTCCTGAAGATTTAGTTGCTCCCGGGGAACTAAAAAAAGCTCTCGAAAACTTTCACACGGTCATCTGGGGAAGCATTCTCAGCAAGGATATATCGGGACCTGTCATTGAGTTTCCAATTTCACCGCAACCGGTTTTCAAGAAAAACTTCGACCTATTGGAGAAAGATATTCTCCACAAACAGGAAGAAGGGTACACCATTTTTATCCTGTCTGACAACCCACGTCAGCTGGAACGTCTGCGACAAATTTTTGAAGATCGTGGAAAGTCACTCAAGTACGATGAGATTAATCATGCCTTACATGAAGGCTATATCGACCATGAATTAAGGATTTGCGTTTATACCGACCATCAGATATTCGACCGCTACCACAAATTTTCTCTGCGCACCGATAAAGTCAGGGCTGCCCGGCAGTCGCTATCCATCAAAGAGCTTTCCCGCCTCAATCCCGGTGATTATGTAGTACACATAGACCACGGGGTAGGAAAATTCGGAGGTCTGGTGTCCTCTGAGGTAAACGGACACAAACAGGAAGCCATTAAGTTGATTTACCGCGACAATGATGTAATTCTCGTCAACATCCATTCGCTTCACCGCATCAGCAAATTCAAGGGAAAAGACGGCGAACCGCCCAAAATCAACAAACTGGGAACCGGAGCCTGGCAACGAGTTAAAGAAAAAACCAAGAAAAAAGTCAAAGATATTGCCCGCGAGCTCATAGCCCTTTATGCTGCAAGGAAAGCTCAGCCCGGTTTTTCGTTTTCCGACGACAACTTCATGCAAAAAGAGTTGGAAGCTTCCTTTATTTATGAGGACACGCCCGACCAGAACAGAGCCACACAAGCAATAAAAGGCGATATGGAAGAACAAACACCTATGGACCGACTGGTTTGTGGCGACGTGGGATTCGGAAAAACTGAACTGGCAGTGAGGGCTGCATTTAAAGCGGTGAACGACAACAAACAAGTGGCTGTTCTGGTGCCTACGACAATTCTTGCCCTCCAGCATTATCATACCTTTAAAGAGCGACTAAAAGATTTTCCCTGCAACATTGAATATGTAAGCCGGCTCAGAAAAACATCTTCGACCAAAAGGGTCATCAAAGAGGTGAAAGAAGGTAAAGTGGATATCGTTATCGGAACCCACCGTTTGGTTGGAAAAGATGTGGAATTTAAAGACCTGGGGCTGCTAATCATCGACGAAGAGCAACGATTTGGCGTGGCTGTCAAAGAGAAGCTCAAACGAATAAAAGTGAATGTAGATACACTCACACTCACAGCCACGCCCATTCCGCGTACATTACAGTTCTCCTTAATGGGTGCCCGTGACCTCTCCATTTTGAACACTGCCCCGCCCAACAGACACCCTATCATCACGGAACTCCATACCTTTAACGAGGCCATCATCAGAGAAGCAATCTCTTATGAGTTGGAACGCAACGGACAGGTATTTTTCATCAACAACCGGGTGCATAATATTAACGAGATGGAGAAAGCCATCAACCAATGGATGCCCGAAGTGAAAACGGTGGTGGCACATGGGCAAATGGAAGGTTCCAAACTGGAAAACATAATGATGGAATTCATCGAAGGAGAATACGATGTATTGCTTGCCACTACCATTATTGAATCGGGCCTTGACATCCCCAATGCCAACACCATTATAATAAATAATGCACATCATTTCGGTCTGAGCGAATTGCACCAATTGCGCGGCAGGGTCGGACGGTCCAACAAAAAAGCATTTTGCTATCTGCTGGCCCCTCCCCTCACGACCCTCACTCAGGATGCCAGACGAAGATTGCGCATCATTGAAGAATTTTCTGAATTAGGCAGCGGCTTTAATATTGCCATGCAGGATCTTGACATCAGAGGTGCCGGAAATATGCTTGGAGCCGAACAAAGTGGATACATTGCCGACATCGGCTATGAAACCTATCAGCGAATATTGCAGGAAGCCATGCTTGAACTTCGCGAAGACGAATTTCCTGACCTTTTCGGTGATAAGCAAAAGCCGGGCGAAGAAAAATCTGCCTACACCCGTGAGTGCCAGATAGAAACCGATGAAGCAGTCAGAATTCCGGAAGATTATGTTAGTAATACCGCAGAACGAATGGAGCTTTACCGGAATTTGGATAATATCGAAAAGGAAGAAGAGCTCCGTCTGTTTGAAGAGAATCTGGTGGATCGTTTTGGAACGGTCCCGGAACCGACCCAGTCACTGCTAAATGTGGTCAGGGTTCGTATGAAAGCCAAAACAATGGGCATCACCCGACTGTTGTTGAAAAATCATTCTGCGCGACTTCATTTCTTAGACAATCAACAATCAGGGTTCTATCAGTCTGAAACTTTTGGAAAAATTCTAAACTGGATTCAACATCATCCCAAAGAAGTACAAATGCAGCAAAAGAATGGAAAACTCTTGTTAATTATCAAAAACATTAAAGGAATTGATAGCCTGAAAAACAAGATGGAAGAATTAACAGAACCTATGGCTCTTTAGGCAAAGCTTCCTGAAGGACAACCAATATTTTCTCTGCTTCATCCTGACCGTTATTTAGCACATAACTTAGACAATTCAACCAGTGAGTGGTGGTTTCTATGGTCAGCTTTACCGGTTCCCGGCTGGCCTGGTTAAAAACATTCGCCAATGCTCCCCTGTCAATGTTCATCCATGGACGCATGGTAAACACGGAATGTCCACGCATATCGAAAGCAGGATTCACAAACTCCCTGAACCCAGGATTATAATCCACAATTTCAAAAAGCTGATTGATTAACAAAACCGGCCCAGCCCCGGTTAGAGCGGCCTCCCTCCATATTCTCAATTCATCTACACTTGCCATATAATCTGATATTTCAACCAATCCAAACTGAAAAGCAGGTTGCTGGTTAAAGAGAATCCTGGAAGCATGAACCATCACTTTCAATGGTTTTTGGTGAAAGGTCTTAATTTGAAGATGAAAAGGAACAATCTCTTCCGACACATCATCATCAAGAACACTCTCCAAAATATTAACAAAGCCATCATCTACAAAATCGACCAGTGAGGTTCCCACCATATCTTCCATGTAATGCGTCTTAAACAGATCGAGGGCCAGATGATTCAGATACCTGATAATACCGTTCTGGACAATGGTAATGGCAATTGGAGCTTTGGAAATATAATTGCGAAAACTCTGCTCTCTGCGCTTTTGATCCACATCAACCTTATGCTTATAATAGGCAAGTTCCATGGTTATACCCAACTCTTTTTTTGTGATAGGCTTCACCAGATAACCATAAGAATTAGAGAATACAGCTCGTTCCACAACATCATGACTGGTGTCGCTGGAAACAAATATCACGGGAACTTCGCACTCGCGCTGAATATGCTCCGCAGCTTCAATTCCATCCAACTCACCTTCCAGATGAATATCCATCAGAACAATATCCGGCTTATTAGATTTGCACTCCTCCAGTGCGGCAACTCCATCCTTACACCGCCCGATAATTTCGAAACCAAGATCTTTAAGAAACAATGAAAATATTGCGGAGATGAAACGATCATCTTCAACTACCAAAACTTTTCGCATAATGTGGTACAATTTTTGGGAACAATTCCCAAACCAAAAAAAGTTAAACTAAATTTGTTCCGAATATCGGCAAAAGTTTAACGCAAGGGCCCTTTAATAAATTTTGAAAGCATGAATTTAGCGATTGATCAGGGAAATAGCAGCACTAAATTTGGTTTTTTTGACAAGGGGAAATTAATTGCCACTTACAAGCTGGTTTTCCTTGACAAAGAAGAAATATCAAAACTGCTAACCCGGCACCAGCCGGACAACGTGATCATATCTTCAGTTTCAGACAAAACGGAATTTCCGGTAGATTTATTCCACGACATACCAGGCAAATTGATTATTTTTGACCACCAAACCCCCATCCCACTGAAAAACAATTACAAAACACCCGAGACATTGGGCAAAGACCGGCTTGCTGCCGTCATCGGAGCAGCAGCTATGTACCCGGGGGAGCCCATTCTGGTAATTGATGCTGGCACGGCAATCACTTTCGACATATGTAACGACAATATTTATTATGGCGGTAACATCTCACCAGGATTAAAGATGCGGTTTGATGCCCTGCATCAACAAACCAGCCGGTTGCCCCAAACCAGTCCCGGAAGCAGTCCTTTCTGGGGAACAAGCACACCAGAAGCCATTCGCTCAGGAGTTCAGAACAGCTTAGTGATGGAATTTGAAGCCTATATCAACAAAGTAAAAGAACAATATCCCAATGCAAAGACCATCCTTACCGGGGGGGATGCAGATTTTTTTGTCAACTACACAAAAAGTATCATCTTTGCACAACCAAATCTAGTACTTTCCGGACTAAACCGAATAATTGAATATAATGCATAAAACAAACAGATTCTACGTCTTATTGCTATTAGCGCTTTTGACTTCGACCTCCGTATTCGGGCAAAAAAGAACTTACTCCCCCTTTTCCCGTTACGGGGTAGGTGAATTAAACACCACCGGTTTCGGGCAGAATGCCGCGATGGGTAACACAGGAATCGGACTAAAAAGCGATAATCATCTCAACATCCTCAACCCAGCATCTTATTCCGGTATAGACACCATGTCTTTCTTTTTTGAGGCTGGAATTTCCGGATTTTCCCAGGAATTTTCCTCAGGGGAAGGAACAGAGACATACACCAATGTTGATTTCAGCTACTTTGCCATGGGGTTTCCCATTAATCGCAAGATTCACGCTTCTCTGGGTTTAAGACCATTCTCCAACTCAGGATACAAATTTGAATTTTCCGACGGAACCAATCTAAACAAGGCTATCGGAACCGGTAATCTTTCCACGGTGTATGGAGGAATATCGGTTCAACCGGCAAAGAACCTGTCATTGGGAGCTCACGCCAGTTATATTTTCGGGAACATTCAGCACACCACATTTATTGAATTCCCTGATGATAATGCAGCCTATAAGTACGGAGTTCAGTCTGAACTACACGCCAGTGATTTCTTTTTCGACCTGGGTGCCCAATATACTCATCAGATATCGGAAGAAAAGTCTATGACAGTTGGTGTTACTTACCGCCCGGGAGCTTCTCTAAACGGAGATTTTCAGAGAACAGTAGCCAAAGGAACCAGTTATTCGGAAGATGGGAAACTGTTTTCTCCCAGTTACATTATCCCTGAAGCAACAGACACCTCTGATGTTTCAGGGTTCGATATGGCACAATCCATTGGAATAGGTCTCTCCTACAAAAAAGGAGATCAGCTGCTTCTGGCTGCCGATTATACAATGGCCAACTGGGGAGATGTGGACTTTCCTGACAGCCATACCCAAACAACCAACAGTACCCAGTTATCGGCCGGTGCGCAATACACGCCCGACAGTCGTTCACAAAATTACCTGGCCCGCATGAAATATCGAGCTGGGTTAAAGTTTGGTGAGGAATACATTCAAATTGGGGACAACAAAATCAATAACTTTGGCATAACTTTTGGTATAGGTTTACCATACAATCGTTCAAAGACTTCGGTCAACCTGGTTTTTGAATATGGAACAAAAAAGCCAACGGGCAATTTGGATATGACTGAAACCTATGGAAAAGTCACTTTGAATTTTACATTTCATGAGTTCTGGTTTAATAAATGGAAATTCCAGTAAATCAAAACTCAGGAATCAAAAGATTTTTTCTGATATTTTTTTACCTTTGCACAGTTTTGAAAAATCTGTTTTGCTTAACAAAGCAGATTTGTTCATGACCATCCGACGAACATAAAATTTTAACCGTTTAAGCAAAGAAAACAACAAATCAGACCAGAATAGTTTCTATTTGTAGAAAAGCGAAACTATTTCAGGATTACAAACAAAAAAAATTTCTCATGAAAGCGTTTACAATAATATTTTTGGGATTGCTGTTGTCAACTATTCAGGCCTTTTCACAAAAAGGCGTGGAAGATGGATCGAAGTACGGACATGGAGAAGACAGTATCACTTGTTTAAAAAACCTCTCTCTATATACCGAACTGGTAAAACAGGATCGTTATGATGAGGCACATCCTTATTGGGAAATCGCCTTCAACGAATGCCCCTTATCCACCAGGAGACTTTATACCGATGGTGAGGAGATCATGGATTATAAAATAAAACATGCCGAAAATCAAGCCGAAAAGGATAAGTATTTCGACGAGTTAATGAGAGTTTACGACCAGCGGATAAAGTACTTTGGAGATCATCCACGTTACGGCGTTCCTTATATTAAGGGAAAGAAAGCAATATCCATGTTGGATTATAAAAAAGATGACATCGAAATCAGAAAAGAAGCTTACCAGCTTCTAAAGGAATCGGTGATGAATGGTGGTGGGTCCACTCAACCTGCTGTTCTTGGAATATTTATGACCAGTACTGTTGCCATGTTTAACGACAGTGAAATTCAGGCCGAAGATGTAGTAAACAACTACACCACCATTACGGACCTGCTTACTGCCCAAATTGAGAACCCGAAAATGGCTAAATACAAGAGTACACTCGAAGATTTGGCCGGAAAAATTGAGGAACTCTTTGCCCGAAGCGGAGCCGCTAACTGTAACACTCTGGACAGAATTTTCTCTCCACAACTAGCAGAGCATAAAGATGATCTCCCCTGGTTAAAGCGTGTAAGCCGTCTGTTGGCTAATGGAATGTGTGAAGATATGGATTTACTTTACAAAGTATCAGAATACCAGCACAATATTGAGCCATCACACTCATCAGCTTATGGTTTAGCTCGTATGTACCTTAAAGCAGGAGACACTGACCGTTCGTCCGAATATTACGAGGAAGCCATTAGTCTGGTAGAAGATGATAACCAGAAAGCTAAATATTACTACCAGTTAGGTTTGGTGAATCTTGCCAACAACAGATTCTCATCAGCTCGTACCAATGCATTAAAAGCCATTGAAGCCAATCCTGAATGGGGACAACCCTACATTCTTATTGGTAAAGCTTATGCCACTTCCGCCACTGGAATCGGTGATGACGAATTTACCCACAAAACAGCTTACTGGGCTGCTGTTGATAAATTTATCCAGGCTAAATCCGTGGACCCTCAGGTTGCTGAAGAAGCCAATACGCTCATCAACCTATACATAAAGCACTTTCCCGAAGAAAAAGAAATTTTCTTCCAGGGCCTTGAAAAAGGAGGTTCGTATACTGTAGGTGGCTGGATTGGCGAGCGCACAACCGTCAGAAGCAAATAACGAATGAAACACAGATTTTTTAAGCATAATTTAACCATTAAAACAGCAGGCAGTATTATATTACTGCTTGCTGTTATTGTTTTGATTTCTGCCTGCCAGTCGAACACCACAGAGGAGATTCAGGCTGCCGTAGACGAAGAAAACTTCCCTTCCCTGTCGGTTCAGGATTTGGAAACAGCCGTTACCGACTCGGGCAAAACCGCCTACCGGTTTATCACGCCCGAAATGAATCAGTACGACAATTTGGAAAAGCCTTACACCGAGTTCCCAAAAGGTTTGCACCTGATTATTTATAATGACAATGAAGAGATAGATGCGCAAATTAAGAGTCAATACGCTATTTATCACGAAAGCCAAAACTTATGGGAACTCCAAAACAATGTGGAAGCCGTGAACTTCAAAAATGAAGTTATCAATACAGAGCAGCTTTTCTGGGATTCCAACAAACACATCATCTATTCGGACGAATTCATTAAAATCACCACCGAGCAGGAAATCCTCACAGGTTACGGGTTTGAATCTGATGAGCGGCTCGAAAATTATACCATAAAACGAATCAGTGGTATATTAACGGTGGACGAGAACAATACAAATTGATTTCCCATCACAAAGTTTTTTGTTACCTTGCAACAAAGAGTTCTATCCTTTGAGTAATGGAATATTTACCTATCATTCTTGCCACCATATTATTTTCGGCATTTTTTTCAGGAAGCGAAATGGCTTTCCTTACTGCCAATAAATTACTGATTGAGCTTAACCGACGTAAAAATCCGAGAATAGCCCATCTAATTGACCGTTTTTTGCGAAAGCCAGGAATGTTTATCACCACCATTCTCATTGGCAACAACATTGCACTGGTTGTTTACGGTATCTATATGGCGCATTTGTTTGAACCCTTAATTTCCCGGTATTTTTCTTCCGATTTTGCAATTTTATTGCTTCAAACCATTATTTCAACCCTTATCATTCTGACGACAGCCGAATTTCTACCAAAAATTGTATTTCGCCTCAACCCCATCTTCACCTTAAATATGTTTAGCATCCCACTGACTATTTTTTACGGAACGTTTTTCCCGGTATCACGACTAACCCTGGGACTGTCAAACTTCCTGCTAAAAAGAATCGGCAATTCACAAGATTCCATCTCTACCGAAGATTTGGTTATCGGACGGCTGGATTTTAACCATTTACTGGAAGAACACCACGAGCAGAATTCCACAGATGAAGATATGCCGCAGGAAGTAAAATTTCTAAAAAATGCACTGGATTTCTCTACGGTAAAGATTCGTGAATGCACCATTCCCCGAACAGACCTGGAAGCCATTGATGCAGAAGAGAGCATAGAAAATCTAAGACAAAAATTTATTGACAGCGGTCATTCAAAAATACTGGTATTTAAAGAAAATATCGACAACATCGTTGGCTACATTCATGTTTCAGAACTATTTAAACACCCGCGAAAATTAAAGAATATCATAAATCCCATAAGCATAGTGCCCGAAACAATGACCGCCAATAAATTACTGGAAATTTTCACCAAAGAACACCGAAGCATCGCTCTGGTGGTGGATGAATTTGGTGGAACTGCCGGGATAGTTACCCTGGAAGATATTCTGGAAGAAATTTTCGGAGAAATAGATGATGAACATGATGTTTCAGATCTGATGGAAAAACAGATTGATGAATACAAATTTCATCTGTCGGGACGATTTGAAGTAGATTACCTGAATGAAAAGTACCAGTTAGATTTGCCGGCTTCGGACGAATATGAAACACTTGCCGGCATGATTTTAAGTTTCAACGAATCCATACCCAAAGTTGGAGAGGAAATTAGAATCCCGGATTTCACCCTGCGCATTCTTGATGCCACCAGTTCCAAGATTGAATTGGTGGAACTCGTCAAAGACCATGAAGAATAATTGGTCAGTTTCCATAATCATTATAAATTCGCCCCACTTAAACCGGAATAAGAAAACGGATTGTGCAATTTTTTGTATATTCGTCACCTGATTTAAAAAACAAAATTAATTTGTATTCGAATGGCAACTTTAGAAAGAATCAGAAGTAAAGGAGGAGTTCTTGTAGCCGTAATGATCGGCTTCGCCCTGTTTGCCTTCATAATGACCGACCTGCTTAGTTCAGGCTCATCCATGTTTCAAAGATCACAAATGGAAGTAGCGGAAATCAATGGAGAATCAATCTCTATTCAGGATTTCCAGGCACGCGTGTCCGAAATGGAGGAATATACCCGATTGAACTCAGGAGAATCCTCTCTTGACGCTGAAATGGTTAACCGCCTGAGAGACCAGGCCTGGAACCAGTTAATAAACGAAGTAATAATGGGTGAAAAATACCAGGAACTTGGTATTGAAGTCACCTCTGCAGAGCTACTGGAGATGGTTACCGGGAACAATGTTCATCCGACTATCCGTCAGCTTTTCAGCAATCCTCAGACCGGTGCTTTTGACCGGGAGCAGGTAATTAATTTTCTCCGATCTAAACAATACGATCCGACAGCAAATTTCTACTGGACATTTGTTGAACAGCAGATCATCAACGAGCGCCTTTTCAACAAGTATTCGTCGTTGTTGGAAAACGGAATGTTGGTTACCAATCAGTGGGTAGAAAGCGAAGCGCGGGCCCGCAGTTCCAAAGTAGATTTTAACTTTGTAGTAAGTCGTCTTACTTCCATTACCGATGAAGAAGTGAACGTTACCGACAAAGAAATTGAGACCTATTACAACAACAATCAGGACGAATTTCAGCAGGAAGCCAGTCGTGACATTGAGTATCTGACATTTGATGTAGAACCAACCGAGGGAGATCGTGAGCAGACACGTCAGCGTGTTTTGGAAATGCAGGACGATTTTGCCAACCCGGATATTGATGCATCGCAGTTTGTCAGGATCAACTCGGACATTCCTTTCAACGGAAGATACCAAAAGGCCGAAGCGCTTGATGATGAAATCAGAGGTTTTGTTACCACTGCAGAAGAAAACGAGGTTTACGGTCCTTACTTTGAAGACAACACCTATAAACTCACCCGTGTGGTTGACATAGCTCAGGTACCCGATTCTGTAAAAGCCCGTCATATCCTGCTTCGTCAGAATCCTCAAAATCCAAATGAAGCCAACGAAGTAGCAGACAGCCTGATAACTCTTTTGAAAAAGGGCGCAAACTTCGCAGAGTTGGCTCGTCAATATTCAGAAGACCAGGGCTCAGCCATCAATGGCGGCGATTTGGGATGGTTCCGTCAGGGAATGATGGTAAAACCCTTTGACGATGCTTCTTTCTTTGGAGACAAAGGAGACATCGTAAAAGTGGAGACTCAATTCGGAACACACATCATACACATACAAGACAAAGGAGTGGCTGCAACAAAATATCAGTTGGCCACACTGGGTCGCGAAGTAACCTATAGTTCTCAGACCTATCAGAATGTTTATTCAGAGGCTACGAAATTTGCAGCACTCAACAATACCGCTGAAAAGTTCAATCAAGCCATTGAAGAGCAAAACCTAACCAAGCGATATGGTCGTAACCTGAACAAGAATGATCGTCAGGTTGGTGCCCTGGAGTCACCCAGGCAGCTTGTTAAATGGACCTTTGAGGCAGAAACAGGTGATATGTCACCAATTTATGAATTGGGAGACCAGTTTGTGATTGCTGTCCTCACAGATATTACCGAAGAAGGAACAATGCCGCTGGAAGCTGTTCGCAGTCGCATAGAGCGACAATTGATGAACGACCACAAAAAAGAAGTTCTTGTAGAACGCTTGCAACAGGAGAAAGAGAGTGGAAAATCATTGCAGGAGATTGCCGAAGGACTTGAGGTTGAAGTTCAATCAGCCTCTGATATTGATTTTGGTGCTTTCCAGGTAGCCGGAGCAGGAGTAGAACCGGCATTGGTTGCATTGGCTGTATTCTCACCCGAAAATGAAGTTTCAGATGCTGTTGCAGGCAGTAATGGAGTTTATCTGGTAGAAGTAACCAATAAAGAAGAGGCGGAAGTAGATTCTGAGCAGATAAAACAACAACTAGCCAGAACGCTCAACTCAAAAGTGAGCTATCAACTACTGCAAACCATCCGGGAAGAAGCAGAGATCGTTGACAACAGAGCCAATTTCTATTAGAAATAAAACAACACATATAAAAGGGCGGGATTTTTCGAAATCCCGCCCTTTTCTGTTTTATCGCTAAATGCCGTTTGGTTATTCCCCGGCCAGTAGGCGCTTCACAGTGTTGGAAACATCTTTCCCGTCGGCTTTTCCCGCCAGCTTTTTGGTAGCCACCCCCATTACCTTACCCATGTCTTTAACCGACTCAGCACCCACTTCCTTAATTATATCTGCCACCACCTGTTCCATCTCTTCGGGAGACATCTGCTCAGGTAAAAATTCGGAAATAATTTCAGCTTCAGCCACTTCTTTGTCATACAAATCAGCACGGCCCTGTGCAGAATAAATAGTAGCAGAATCTTTTCTCTGCTTCACCATTCGCTGAAGAAGTTTCAATTCCTCATCCTCAGAAATTTCACCACCCGATTTCCCGGAAGTTTTAACTTCAATAAGTTCCTTTTTAATGCTGCGCAATGCTTCCAGTCTCAACGAATTCCTGGCTTTCATTGCCACTTTAATTTCCTCAGAAATTTTATCAATCAAACTCATATCTAAACATTAATAAATTAAATAGTCTTTGCAAGAAAACACCAACTACTGCGTTATTCTCGTTTTTGAATCAGTTATTTACGAAGAGTAAACTCCTTGGATTCAAAAACTTCGAAAGCCTTGTATTTGGGGCTTTCTTATCAAAGACTAAAAAAAACTTTGTTTTCTTGCTGGCACTAAATATCAGTCCACATTATCGTGTAGCCACGGATTATTATCACTCACCCGTGGTCCGTTTTTTCCATCTTTCAGCGAAAAGCGGGAAACTTTCTTCTCGGTTCCCGGATTACTCACTTTGCTTTCCGGCTTATCACTCTTTTTCAGATTAACTCCTCTTCTTTTGTATGCCGGAATTTTCTCCATTTCCTCAATCATCTTTTCATCACTCAACTCTTCCGGGGTCAATGCAGCTGCAGAACCGGGCTCAAGCAACGGTGCAGCACCCTGCCCGTTGGAATTGGAAGACCAGGCAAAAAGGTCATCTTCCTCCTCACTATTCACACTTTTCGTTTCCTCTTCACCATACAAATAGTCGATTTGTTTCTCTTTTCGGCGCTCAATTTCTCCAAAGTCAAAAACCCTGGAACTGTCCTCACCATCCATTTCAATCTCCTCCTCTTCCCCATCATTTGTCACGTTGCCTTCCTCATCCATATTGAAACGGGTAACTTTACTTTTTACGGGCGTCTCATCGGGCTTCTGAATAATATGTCCTGAAGCAAAACCGGTGGCAATAATGGTAACCCCGACCTCACTTTTCAACTGCTCATCGGTTCCTGAGCCCCAAATGATGGAGGCAGAAGCACCCACACGCCCTTGTACATAATCGGTAATTTCAAACACTTCATCCATGGTAATTTCATCCACCCCTGAGGTGATGTTCAGAAGGATATTTTTAGCTCCCCGAATGTCGTTATTGTTCAGCAAAGGAGATTCCAATGCAGCCTGAATTGCATCAATTGCACGTTCATTGCCGTCAGCACTCGATGACCCCATGATGGCCACCCCACTATCCTTCATCACCGTTTCCACATCGGCAAAATCCACGTTGATATAACCATGAACGGTAATAATTTCCGCGATCCCTTTGGCCGCAGTAGCCAACACATTATCGGCGCGGGAGAAAGCATTACTCAGCTTCAGGTCGCCATACATATCACGCAGCTTCTCATTGTTAATAATCAAGAGCGAATCCACGTTTTTTTCCATCTCAGCAACCCCTTCAAGTGCCTGTTCTATTCGGATGCGTCCTTCAAATTTAAAAGGAATGGTAACAATACCCACCGTAAGAATTCCCATATCTCTGGCGGCTTTGGCAATTATGGGAGCAGCACCTGTGCCGGTACCTCCTCCCATTCCGGCTGTAATAAAGGCCATCTTGGTATTATCTCCCAGCACCTGCTGAATATTTTCCAGGCTTTCAATGGCAGCTTCCCGCCCTTTCAAGGGTTTGTTTCCTGCCCCTCGACCTTCAGTCAGAGATTCCCCAAGTTGAATTTTCAGGGGAACCGGGCTGTTGGTAAGCGCCTGGGCATCGGTATTGCAAACCACAAAGCTCACATCCTTTATCCCCAAACCATACATATAATTTACAGCATTGCTGCCACCACCCCCTACACCAATTACCTTGATAATGGAATTGGGGTTTCCCTGGATATCGAAATTCATCAAATCTTCGCTCATAATTACCTCCTTGTGCTGGAATTACATTTCCGTATCTTTCTCTTCGAACATTCCGGCAAGCCTGCTAAAAAGGTCACCGGTAATATACTCCAACTTGTCCCGTTTTGGTTTCTTATTCTTTGACACATTTTTCTTTTTCCTGTCAGATTTGGACACCGGTTGTTCCTCTTTTTCCACATCATCAAACAATTCCTGCTCTCGGGTAATGCGACTTCCGGGATATTTTCCGGCGGAAATCAGCAAACCTGCAGCAGTGGAATACAAGGGAACCTTTAATAGTTGCTCCTCCTCGCTTGAAAAAGCTCTGGATACCGATCCAATGCGCACATCAAATCCGGTTTTCAGTTTGGTCAGGTCCGAAAGATGTTTCAACATCGCTCCGCCACCGGTGAATACAATACCGGCTCCCAACTTTTCGAAATATCCGGAACGCTCAATGTGGTGCATAATCAGTTCGATAATTTCCTCCATGCGTGCCTGAATAATGCATGCAAGACTTTTAAATGCAATCTCCTTGGGCTCCCATCCCGAGATTCCGGGAATGGTTACAACCGCATCTTCACGCGCCATGGTTCCCATTGCCGAACCAAACTGGGTTTTCATCTTTTCGGCATGTTTTTGCAGTACCCCACATCCTTCTTTAATATCATTGGTCACCACATTACCACCAAAAGGAATCACAGCTGAGTACCGCAGCACCCCATCCTGAAAAAGAGCCAAATCCGTAGTTCCGGCACCAATATCCACCATTACCACGCCCGCTTCCTTCTCCTCATCAGACAACACTGCTTCTGCCGAGGCCAGGGGTGAAAAAATGAGGCCATTCAATCGAAGTCCTGCTTTCTCGATACATTTCTCGATTTTCCGAACATCCGACTGCATGCCGATAATCACATGAAAATTACCCTCCAGTCGTTGACCGGAATACCCAATGGGCTTTTTTACACCTCTTTCGTGATCCACCGCATAATCCTGCGGTACAACATGAAGAATTTTCTCGTCAGGCTGAAGTACAATGCGATAGCTATCCTGTAGAAGTTGTTCCAGGTCGAAGCTTTTTATCAGCTCATCTTCTCTGATAAACCGATAACAACTATTCTTAGTTGCCCGCACATTGAAACCGGACACACTCACAAACACATCAATCAGTTTTATGTTCAAGCGTTGTTCCAGGCTGGAAACCACCCTGCTGACAGCATTCACAATCT
>NZ_JADQBH010000311.1 GCF_016278715.1 Marinilabilia sp.
AACAAACCAATATCGCCGAATGTCTCCTGCTGATCTTCGTAGTCACCTGCCAAACGAAGGGTTACACCTTGCGGTACATCAACCGACTCCATAGCTTTTTCCATTTCGACAGCAAGTTCACCCAGAGAAACCTCGTAAGGCGTAACGGCAACCGTTACAATTCTCTGGCGGCTCTTTCGCTCAATGGTTGGAGGTGACCAGTACTCTTCAACCGTTGCAATTTCACTCAGTTTTATGCTGCCATTGGCTGTGGAAATCGTTAGGGCCTCAATGTCGGATATAGAATTGCGGTCATCTTCCTCCATACGAACAATGATAGGATATTCCTCCCCATCTTCTTTCAGGAAACTGGCCGACAATCCTTTTACCCGGTTGTAAACCATAGAGGCGACGTTAGCAGCATTCAAACCATGGCGGGCCAGTTTCTCTTTATCCACATTTATTTTCAATTCGGCGCGGTCTTCATCCCGGCTAATGACAATGTCACGGGCACCCGTCACATTCTCCCTGATGGTGCGTTGCACTTTTTCGGCCAGAATATTTGTTTTATCAAAGTCGTGACCATAAATTTCCACATCCACAGTTGAGGCTTCGCCCCCCATGCCACTGGAAACGCTGGCCTGATAGTCAATTATCTCCGGATACTTCGACATCTCCTGCCGGAAAACCTCTGCAATTTCAAACACACTGCGCTCCCGTTCGTCTTTATTCTTCAGCACTACAGTCATCGCAATTTTACTGTTGGTCGATGAAGAAAAAAGAGCAGAGATGCTCGCCTCATCCCGAGAACCAGCAGTGGTGGCAATCATGTTTATTTCAGGTGCCAACTCTGCAAAACGAGCCTCCAGCCTACGTGCGGTTTTCAGCGTTTCTTCCACCCGGGTTCCACGATTCAGTTCCACCGAGACAGATAGCCGTCCCTGATCGCTCTGTTGCATAAAATCGGTTCCGATAAGCCCCAGAAACATCGGAAGCAGAGAAACGAAAAACGTGGCAACCACGATGAAAAGTGTCAGTTTTTTATGATTCAAAGAATACCGCAAAATCTTGGAATACCAGTTGTCAAGGCGATCAAGAGCCCCCACTACGTATTTCTGATACCAATTTCGTTTGGGTTCCTCCTGAATGATGTGTCCCTGTTTATCAACTTTAAAGTTGCGTGACTTCAGTAATTTTGAGGTCAACATGGGAGTCAGCGAAATAGCCACTATAGTGGAAGTTACCACCACGATGGTTACAATCCACCCCAGTTCCTTAAACATGATTCCTGCCAGGCCGCCCAACATCGTTAGCGGTACAAAAACTGCAGCAATTACCATGGTTGTAGCAATTACCGAAACCCACACCTCATTGGTGGCATAGATGGCTGCCTCCCTTGGACTGGACCCACGTTCTATGTGCTTTGAAATATTCTCGAGTACCACAATGGCATCGTCCACCACCATACCAATGGCCACGGTCAATGACGAAAGAGAAATGATATTGAGGGAACTACCCACAAAAGCCAGGTAGATAAACGATACCACCAGGGCAATAGGTATGGTAATCCCGATAATCAAAGTGGCGCGCCAGCGTCCCAGGAAGAGCAGAACCACAAGAACCACAAACAAGAGTGCGTATAAAATAGATTCCTCCAGGCTGCTGATGGAATCTTTGATATTGTCGGCAGAGTCGTAAATGATATCCACCTCCACGTCGGCCGGCAAAAGCTTCTGAATTTTGGCCATTTCTTTATTGACCTCCTTACAAATCTCCACAGTATTAGCACCCGACTGTTTCGCAATAATTACACGCACACCTTCCCGTCCATTAATTTTCTCGTCGAGCGATAAATCCTTGATGGTATCGCGTACAGTGGCAAGGTCACGAACAAATACCTGACGTCCATCGGATGAAGTCGTCACCACAATATTTTCAATCTCGGAGCTCTCCACAAATTCACTACGCACCTGAAGCTGGTACTGCTCCTTTTTCATCTTCACCGTACCCGACGACATATTCAGGTTGTTACTGCTGATGGCACTCCCCACTGTCTCCAGCGGAATATTGTAGGCATCCAGCTTATCCTGTTCAATATCTACGTAAACGTAACGCTCGGGTGTTCCCGACAGAGATATGTTTCCAATTCCATCCACCCTGTTAAGCTGGGGAATTACCACATCATTGAGAATCTTGTCCAGCCCGGCATAACTGTCATCGGCGGTGACAGAATACATAATGATGGGCATAGAGCTGGTGCTGAACTTAAAGATAAATGGCGTACCCGCACCGCTGGGAAGGTTGTCCTTTGTCATATCGATGTAAGAACGCACATCGTTGATAACCTCATCAAGGTTCATGCCCCACTCCAACTCCAGCGTCACCACCGACATATTGTCCTGAGAATTGGATATCAATTCCTTAAGGCCATCAACCGAATTCAGGCTGTTTTCCAGCAAGCGTGTCACATTGGTCTCCACCTCACTGGCATTAGCCCCCGGATAGGAAGTCATCACCGAAATGTACGGCGGGTCAATTTCAGGATATTGGTCGATAGGCAGCTGCTGCAGAGAGAACAAACCTATCACCATCACGGCCACAAAGATCAAAGCTGTTGTAACCGGTTTATCTATAGATGATTTAAAAATACTCATATTGCAAATAGATTTCTTTAGAACGATGAATTATCACTCAGAAATTGTCAACAAAAACCTTATTCTCATCCTTCTTGAACAACAATCAGGATTACTTCACCACATTGAGCTTAACGCCATCAATCAACTTCGCCTGCCCCACTGTAACAAGTTGATTACCCGGCTTCAGTTCGTCCGAAGTAATTTCAATTAAATCATCGAAACGCTGGCCCAGCTCTACCCTCACGCGCTTAGCGCTTCCATCTTCGTTGACAAACACATATCGTTCATCAGACCCGGTAAGTTTCATAACTGCCGAAAAAGGTACCATCAGGGCTTCCACCTCATTCAGATTCATGGTTGTCTGCACATACATTCCCGGTCTCAATAAATTCTCATTGTTAGGAATTCTGACTTTTGCCTGAAAAGTGTGGGTAGCCGGATCAATAGTTGGATACACAATCTCAACAGTGGCAGGAAATCCCTGGTTTTTATAAACATCAGGTTTTACGATCAATTCCATTCCTTCTTTCACAAAAGGCACATACGATTCAGGGATGCTGATGAGTGCCTTTAACTGATAAGTCTGTGTAACCGTAATGATGGGATTACCACTAAATAATTCACCGTCCTCATAGTTTTTGGCCGAGACCACTCCTTTAATGGGTGATTTCACAAAAGTATTGGGTTCCAAAAACGATACATTTTCCCTGGCCTGGTCATAAGCCAGCTTGGCCTGGTCGTATGCTTGCTGAGAAACCGTACCTGTCTCTTGCAACACCTTCAGTCTTTCATATTCAATTTTTGCATTGGCATAGGTTAATTTGGCTGTATTCAGCTGTGTCTGATCCATTCTCACCAGCATATCGCCTTTATTCACTCTGCTTCCCACTTCCACATAGATATGCTCAATAGTTCCTGTCAACGAAGGTGCAATATTTACGGTCTCGTAACCCTCCAGCGTAGTGGAGATATCGATTTTTCGTATTACCGTACTTTTTTTAAGTTCAGTAACTTTTACATTTTCCACACGTTGAGCCTCGTTTTTGGCATCAGCGTTCTCAGTTACGGCCTCACAGCTAAACATTGCCAGTGAAAGCCCTCCTGTAATTACAAGTATAAAAAAGCGGTTCATCATTGTTTCAGTTTTATTATATTTTCTGTGATCTGGATAGATTATTTTTTTCAACATGAATCTTTTGTTATGGTCCTTAAATAGTTGTTAATCCATATTCAACAACTTTTCCAGTTCCACCTGAGCATTCACCACATCCAGCAGGGCCTGAACATAACTACTTTGAGCCCCAATCAATTCGGTACCTGAATTGGTAACATCCAGACTGGAAGCCATCCCCTGCTCATATTTGCGAGACACATTATCGAATACTCTTTGAACAACCACCATATTTTTCTTCTGAGTCTCATAACTTTCATAAGATGAGGTAAGGTTGTAAGACAACTGGCGATGCTGAATAATCAACGATTCTCGGGTATCGTCGAACGTATTAAGCTGCTGACGATATCCCAGCCGGGCTTCCTGAACAGCCTTATAGCGGCTGCCACTGGAAAAAATGGGAATATTCAGAGAAATGCCAAACATGTTGGGAGGGGTGGAATTCATGGTGGCTTCATCACTCATATATTCTTTTTTGGTATACTGATAAAACGCCTGAATGGAGGGTGCATACTCCCATTTTTTCATGGATACCTGTTTCTTTGACAGTGTAACATTTTGCTCAAGCAGCTGATAATTGTAGTTGCGGTCGAGCATAAAATCCACATCGAGTAATGCCACCGCTTTTTCCACAGCCATCAGGTCATCAATGGTCTGGGTAAGACCAATTCCGGTATCCGCCTTCAATCCCAATTGCAATCGCAGAGAATTATACACCATCTCCAAAGACCTTTTGGTTGAATTGATATTCGTGCTCATGGCCGCAATCTGAACCGAAATCAAATCCGCATCTGTTTGTTCGGAAATACCAACTTCCACAGACCTTTGGGTATATGCATAAAGTTGCTCAAGATTCTCAAGGTTTTTTTCCAACAGACTTACAGTTTCCTCCATCACCAAAGCCGAATAGTATAAGGTCTTTACCTGATTGGTCACCTCCTGCTCTGTTTGTTTGAGAGATATATCGGCCATTGTTTTTGCAATATTCTCCAGTTGAACACCTACTACCTGCGTACCACTTATGGCCACAGATGCAGTACCACCATAAGTAACGGAATTAGGCATAGATATCTGAAAATTTCCCAAATCCATGGAGTACCCGAACATGTTACTGTAGTCTGCCGAAACATTAACCTGCGGTAACATCGTGGCCAATGTTTGCCAGCGACTCGCCTCCGCAATCTTTACATCCATAGAGGCATTCTTTATAGTCCGGTTATGTTCAAGAGCATACTCCTGAGCATCTTCCAGGGTAAGACTAAGATTCTCCTGAGCATTTACTGCTCCGGCCAGAAAAAAAGCCATCAAAAAAAATAAAATCCTGTTTTGCATATTAAAAACTAATTTTGAATTTCAACACTAAATTCTGTATGCCGAAAGTTTGGCAGTGAAAATGAAAACGAGACTTTCGAATCAAGAACACAAATATCTCTTCGTTATAGTTGCAAAAAAAAAGGAATCAAGGAAACTATTAGAGTTTTCAATAATCTGCCATTAAAGCAGGAAAATTGCGTTTCATTGAAAAAAATGTCCGATTATTGAAAATTTTGGCCGATTATTGAAATTCCTGTCCGTTCATTGAATCATGAGCCGGGAAAATGAGAGAGTTGGCTTTATGTTTTAATTTTGTCCAGGGACGTAAATCAAAACAGACAAACCATGTTTTCACAATTCACCAAATGGTATAAAGTATTACCCTCCTTTGTAATTTGGATAATGCTTGCCTTATTTTACTTCGTACTTGGAGCACAATTAAGTATGCTCAAAGGATTCTTTCATGCCATAGTGCTGACTTCCATGCAGTTTGTGGTTTACAAGGTAAACCTGAGGAGCTTAATGCCCAGGTATCTTGACCATCAAAAGACAAAATTCAGACTTTTCAATACCATTCTCATCCTGGGACTTGCAACCTCCGGGGTATCATTGGAATACCTTTTTCTTGACTCATACCCTTCACTGGCCCCTGAGAATTTCAGCCTGATTGGCTCATTTATTTTTCATTCCATTTTATGCCTGGTGGCTTTCTGGGTAACGATGACCAAATTCCTGGTAGAAAAGCAGGAAAAAACAAATGTGGAAATTGAAACGCTGAAACGCGAAAAAGCAGAGAGTGAGCTGAAATTTTTAAAAACACAAATCAACCCACATTTTCTGTTCAATGCGCTGAACAATATTTATTCCATGGCCTATACAGGAGACAAATCGGCTCCCGAGAAAATCACCATGTTGTCGGACATGCTCAGATATGTTTTGTACGACTGCGAATCGGACTACATATCTCTTTATAAGGAAGTTGATTACATAAATAGTTTTCTGGAGTTTCAGCAGCTAAAAACCGAAAAAAGACAAAATATCACTTTCAATATTGGTTCGCACGATGAAAATTATCAAATTGCACCGATGCTGCTGGTCACTTTTGTGGAGAATGCTTTTAAGCACAGCAAAATAGAAAAAGACAAATCCGGATTTGTTAGTATCTCGCTTTCGCAAGCCAACGGAAAGTTTCAATTTAGCGTGGAGAATAGCATACCACCTCAGCAAAATGCGAAGAAACCGAACCATGAAAAAGGAATCGGTATAGAAAATGCCCGAAACCGGCTGGAGTTGCTTTACCCCAAGAAACACGAACTGACCATCATCCACGATGAGACCAATTACAAAATAGTTTTAAAACTCAACAAATAAAGGCGCACGAAATGACAGTCCCGGGAAAATACAACTGCATTGTAATAGACGATGAATTTTTGGCCCGCAAACTTATGGCCGATTATATTTCAAAAATTCCTCAGTTCTATTTGGTGGACTCTTTCGACACCCCTATGGCTGCCATCAATACCATAACCAATGGCGATATTGATGTAATTTTCACAGATATTGAGATGCCTGATATGTCGGGGATGGATTTCATCAAAAATCTGATGGTTCCCCACGGGCCGCTTATCGTATTTGTAACCGCTTATCCTCAATATGCCGTTCAGGGCTTTGAGGTGAATGCGGTGGAGTATCTGCTAAAACCGGTATCCTTCCCCCGGTTTGTAAAAGCCGTGAACAAAATCACCACTATCCTCAATTACAAACAAAAATATAAAGCACTGGAACCTTTGGCAGAGAAAAGAGAGCCAAAAATCCAGAATTCAGGTGACGAAAATAATTTTATTATCGTCAAGTCTGACCGTCGAATGGTAAAGCTGCTCTATGATGATATTCTCTATATTGAAGGAGCCCTGGAATATGTAACCTTCCACACTCACACCGCCAAGTATATGGGCCTTTTTTCGCTTCGAAAACTGGAACAGGAACTACCTGCCACACGGTTTATACGCATCCACAAATCCTATATTGTCGCTTTGGATAAAATTACAGAAATCAACGGGAATCTGGTAAAGGTTGGCGAGCATACCATTTCGGTAAGTAAGTCCATGAAGCCGAGATTGCTCAGTCATTTTTCGGGGAAAAAATAGAATCCCTCCATCGGGATGTTAAGTTCATTAAAAATACATGAGATTTGAACCCGGGTGCTATGCGCATTCCCATGCTTCATTTAATGGAATGTGTATCCTTTTTTTTACATAAGGGAACCAGAAAAACAACCTGCCCTTTCATCCGTATAATTTTTTTTTAAAAGGTCGGATGGAACTCGCATGAAATAACTAATTTATGTTTCATTGAGGTACTCCCTGCCATTCTCGTTTCATCGAAATCATATGATACAACCCGGCTTCCCTTTCCAAACAAAACCATTTGCCAACAAACTATTCTCAACTATATTTGTCCTCAACAAAAAAATATAAAGATGAGCATAGATATCCATCAGGTACCCTCACCAGCTTATGTTATGGAGGAGGCTTTATTGCGCAAAAATCTTGAACTTATAAAGAATGTCCGCGACCGGGCCGGGATCGAAATTATCCTGGCATTCAAGGCCTTTTCCTTATGGCCGGCATTCCCCATTGTTCGGGAATATATATCGGGAGCAACAGCCAGCTCCATTCACGAGGCACGCCTGGCATTTGAGGAGATGGGAAGCCCGGCACACACTTACAGTCCCGCCTACACAGAGCAGGATTTTCCCGGAATCATGAAATACAGCAGTCACATTACCTTCAATTCCATCAATCAGTACAAACGGTTCAGAGAGACGCTTAAGAACTACAACCAGCATGTCTCTCCAGGCCTCCGCATCAATCCTGAGTATTCAGAGGTTTCCACCGATTTGTATAACCCCTGCGCTCCCGGGTCACGACTGGGAATCATTGCCGATGAGATGCCCGACCAGCTTCCTGAAGGTATTGAAGGCCTGCATTTTCATGCCTTGTGCGAATCGTCAAGCGATGAACTGGAAAAAATATTGCAGAATGTGGAGAAAAAATTCGGGAAGCAGCTGAAACAGATAAAGTGGCTCAATATGGGCGGAGGCCACCTGATGACCCGCAAAGATTATGATGTGGAACATCTTATAAAAATCCTGAAAACCTTCAAAGAGAAATGGGATTTGCACATCATTCTGGAACCCGGTAGTGCTTTTGCATGGGAAACCGGAGTGTTGATTTCTGAGGTGGTAGATATTGTAGAGAACCATGGCATCCGGACAGCCATATTGAATGTTAGCTTCACAGCCCACATGCCCGACTGCCTGGAAATGCCCTATAAGCCAAAAATAAGAGGAGCCCATCACGAGCCCGTAAAAGGATTACCCACTTACCGAATGGGAGGCAACAGCTGTCTGGCCGGCGATTTTATGGGTTACTGGTCTTTCGACGAACCACTAAAACCAGGCGACCGGGTTATTTTTGAGGATATGATTCATTACACTATCGTAAAAACCACCATGTTTAACGGAGTTCCACATCCCTCCATTGCATTCTGGAACGATACAGAAGGTTTGACGATGGTCCGTGAGTTTGATTATGAGGATTATAAGTCGAGAATGGGGTGAGGGTTCCGGGGCCCCCTAAATCCCCCCAGGTGCACTTTTAAAATTTGGGGTTTTGAGACTTGAGTTCTGGGTTTAAAGGTACATTCTGGAATAAACCCGTTGAGAGTGCACCCTGTTTATTTTTTGATTCCCACTTCGAACCTCTTCCTTTTTAAACCTTATTTTACCTGAGCAAGTTCTGTCCCCATATCCCGGAGTTTGTATTTCTGAATCTTACCACTGGCAGTTTTGGGGAAATCATCCACAAAAAACACATGTTTCGGTATTTTGTAACGGGAAATTTTTCCGCGACAGAAATCCTGAACGGCTTCTTCCGTAAGCGATTTCCCACTCTTCAGCTTCACGAAAGCACCTACAATCTCACCATATTTCTCGTCCGGAAGTCCAACCACCTCAACCATCTCCACCTCAGGCATGTTGTAGATATAGTTCTCTATCTCACGGGGATAAATATTTTCTCCTCCACGAATGATCATGTCTTTGATGCGTCCGGTAATTTTGAAAAAACCATCAGGCGTTTTCACT
Source organism: Marinilabilia sp. (assembly GCF_016278715.1). Classification (GTDB taxonomy): domain Bacteria; phylum Bacteroidota; class Bacteroidia; order Bacteroidales; family Marinilabiliaceae; genus Marinilabilia. The sequence continues at coordinate 9,248 of NZ_JADQBH010000311.1, forward strand.
GCCAGGTCGCCCGAGTGCAACCATCCCTCCTTATCAATAGCTTTTTCGGTGGCCTCGGCATTGTTGTAATAGCCTTTCATCACATTATAGCCCCGGCAGCATATTTCGCCCTGCTGGTCGGGGCCCAGTTCTTTGCCCGATTCCGGATCAACGATTTTCACTTCCACACCGGGAAGTTCCTTCCCAACTGTAGTAGCCCGGATTTCGGGTTCATCAAAGGTACGGGTGGTGGTCATTCCGGGCGATGTTTCCGTCAGACCATAAACAATAATAATATCCTCACAGTGCATCTTGGTCATTACCTCTTTCATGGTATCAATAGGGCACAGTGCTCCTGCCATAATACCCGTTCTGAGCGAAGAGAGGTCGAACATATCGAACATCGGATGATTGAGCTCAGCAATAAACATGGTAGGTACGCCATAGATAGAAGTGCACTTCTCTTTCTGCACGGCTGCCAGCACTTTCAGCGGGTCAAAATCCTCCGTAATAATCATACTCACCCCATGGGTAATAACTGCACAAACCCCAAGTACGCAACCAAAGCAATGAAACAGGGGTACACACAACAACAGACGGTCGTCAGGAGTATATTTCATATTGTCACCCACACCCACTCCATTGTTTACAATATTGTGATGAGTCAGCATAACACCTTTGGGAAACCCTGTGGTTCCGGAAGTATATTGCATATTTACCACATCGTAGCAGGTAACCTGCTGCTTTCGTTCCAAAAGTACAGCATCCTCCACATGTGTTCCCAAAGTAAGCACTTCCGGAGTATTATACATTCCCCTGTGTTTTTGGGGCCCCAGGAACATTACATTCTGCAGTTGGGGAAATTTTTCACTTTTCAGATGGCCCCGCTGCGAGGTTTTTAATTCGGGCACCAACTTGAACAGCATATCCACATAGTCGCTGTCACGATAACCATCGATAAGACAAAGGGTGTGAAGGTCTGCGTTTTTAATCAGGAATTCCAGTTCGGCCAGTTTATAGTTGGTGTTGATGGTAACCAGAATAGCCCCGATTTTGGCGGTCGCAAACATCAGGGTAGTCCAGTCGGGCACATTATTAGCCCAGATCCCCACCTTATCGCCTTTTTTTACGCCAATGGCAATCAGACCTTTGGCCATTTTATCAACCCGCTCGTTAAATTCACTGTACGAGAATCTGAGTCCCCGGTCGGGATAGACCATAAAATCGTGTCCGGGCATTTCCTCAGCCCACTTTTCCAGTAAGCCGCCAAGCGTATCTTCAGTTAATTGAAAAGACATAAGTAAAAAATTTCGGGTGAGTTGAAAAACATTAAGGAATCACATAGCCACTGTCCTAAACGGGCAGGTAAACGACAGCCAGCAACAGCGCCTTTTCATTATTAATGGCCTTCACCTTATGGTCAACAATAGAATCGTAATAAATGGTGTCCCCTGCTTTCAACTCATATTTTTCTTTACCATAAGTAACCTCCACGCTTCCCTGTAGAACATACATAAACTCCTCCCCTTCGTGGGATGAACTGCCTGTATCATATTCAACTCCAGGCTCCACTTCAACTAAAAACGGATCCATGTGGCGATCGCTTTTTTGTCTGGCCAAAGACGAAAAGGCTAAATTCTCCCGGGGTTGCGATCCGGCGGCATTCATATTATCAGTAGGTCCGTTTTCTCCTTTTCGGGTAACCACAGCCCCGGTTTCCTGCTGGTCGTCGAGAAAGGTACCCAACCGAACACCAAACACCCGGGCCAGCTTGATAAGGGTGCCCAAAGAAGGAGATACTTCGCCGGCTTCAATCCTGGCAAGCTGTTTTTCGTCCAGTTGTGTTCTTTGTGCTGTTTCTTTGAGGTCGAGTTTTTTGTCCTCTCTTTGTAATCTGATTTTCTCTCCGGGTTTCATCATTTTCTTCTATTAAGTTATTGGTCTGATTCATTAAGAAGACAAACTGAAATAATCAGGCTTCTTCTGCAGATATCTGGTTATTGACAAATGCCAACTAATTTGAAATTGCCTCAGATTGTCGGCAATGACGGATTATTGACAAATTGTCTTCAAAAGAAGTGTTTTTTAAAAAAACATACAAGATTTTAGGCTTTTTTGTTTTTATTCATAAGCAAAACAGCAGGGTTTGATAAACATTAACACCAATTAATGACCGGATAACAGGAGTACTGATGCCAATTTCTTATCTTTGCCGAACATATACAGAACAACATCAATATGCAAAATAACATTCAGATTTACCCCGGAATAGAAGGACTGATTTTCGACCTTGACGGAACCATTGCGGACACCATGCCGGCACATTATATCGCCTGGCGGGAAACCTTAAAAAAACAGGGTATTGACTTTACCATCGACCTGTTTATGGAGCTGGCGGGAATTCCGCTGTATGGCACAGTTGAAAAACTCAATGAAATGTTTAATAAAAACATTGACCCTGTTCAGCTGGGTGAAGAAAAAGAGGATATCTTCAGGGCAACTATTCAAAAAACCAGGGTTATTAAACCGGTGGCTGAAATCATCAGGCAATATCACGGCAAGCTTCCCATGTCGGTGGGTACAGGCGGCCAAAGAGAAATTGCTGAAAATATTCTCCGGGTAGTCGGAATGGATAATTTTTTCGACATTCTGGTTACCTCCGATGATATCTCCAATCCCAAACCTCACCCCGAAACGTTTCTAAGATGTGCCGAACAAATGAGTGTTGCGCCCGAAAATTGTCAGGTCTTTGAGGATGGAGTTCTGGGAATGAATGCCGCCCGGGCTGCAGGAATGAAGGTAACGGATGTTACTCAATACTATGAAGTTACTATCGGACAGGAAACAGAGAGTGAATAGTTGTTAGCTCTTGGCTCGTAGCTGTTGGCTCGTAGCTGTTGGCTCTTAGCTGTTGGCTCTTAGTTGTTGGCTCTTAGTTGTTGGCTCTTAGCTGTTAGCTCTTGGCTCGTAGCTGTTGGCTCTTAGCTGTTAGCTCTTGGCTCGTAGCTCATAGCTATCATCTACTTACCTAACCCCTTGCTTTGTGCAATAAGATAGTCCCAAAACTCTTGTTGCCGAAAACTCCGAATCTCAAGCCGTCTTTCCCCAAATGTTTTACTATCAACAGATTATTAAATTCCTGCGAAATATTCAAGGTCAAAGAATGATAAAAATCAAGTTCTAAACCCCTTTCTTTCTGATGTTTCTCAGTTTTTTCATGATACAATATCCTTAAGTTAGTTTCCGTATTGAGACAGTCCAAACAAGCTTGTTTCTTTAAACTTTAAGGAAAACATCATGGAAGAGCAATTCATTTTCAGCCCCAATTCGCTGGTCAAATTTTTGAAAAAGGAACCGGAACAATTTTGCCGGGAGGACATTATCCACTACATGACCGCCAATGATATCCGATTGCTCAATTTTCGATATCCCGGCGAAGATGGTCGGCTGAAAACCCTAAACTTTGCTATTCACAGTGTCGAACACCTCAACCGGATTCTGACTTTTGGAGAACGCGTTGACGGTTCTTCCCTTTTCTCATTTATGGAAACCGGAAGCAGCGACCTATATGTAGTTCCGCGCTACCAAACCGCTTTTCTAAACCCTTTTTCTGATACACCATCTCTGGAAATATTGTGTTCTTTTTTCGACCACACAGGCAACTTACTGGAACTGGCTCCTGAAAACATACTCAGAAACGCATCCCATTATTTCACGAAAACTACCGGTCTGGAGATGAAAATGCTGGGGGAACTGGAGTATTATGTCAACAGTCCCACAAGCAGCCTGTTCCAGGCAACCGACCAAAAAGGATACCATGAATCGGAGCCATTTGCCAAATTCGAATGGATGCGTAAAGAAGCGCTTCGGCTTATTGCAGAATGCGGTGGACAGATTAAATACGGACACTCCGAAGTGGGAAATTTCACCAAAGAAAATGAGGCCTTCGAACAACATGAAATTGAATTCTTACCCACCACTCCGGAGATGGGAGCCGACCAGATTCTCATAGCCAAATGGATTTTAAGAATGCTGGCCGACCAGCTTAATGTTGAGATTAGTTTTGCGCCTAAAATAAGTACCGGGAAAGCAGGAAACGGATTGCACTTTCACATGATGGTGCTCAAAAATGGCCAAAACATCGTAATGGAAAACGGGCAACTCAGCGCCACAACAAAAAAAATAATTGCCGGCATTCTGGATCTGGCTGATGCCCTTACGGCATTTGGCAATACGGTGCCTACCTCCTATCTGCGGCTGGTACCTTATCAGGAAGCACCCACCTATATATGTTGGGGGGAGCGGAATCGGTCGGCACTGGTAAGAATTCCGCTGGGATGGACAGGCAATAATAATATGGCAGCCATCGTAAATCCGGTAATTCAAAATAGCAAGGAAAACCCCTCTAATAACACTCAGACTTTTGAGTTCAGGGTTCCCGACGGCAGTGCTGATATCCATCTGATTATGGCAGGATTACTGATTGCTGCAGTACACGGACTGGAAATGCCTGATGCCCTGGAGCAGGCAGAAAGCCTCTACGTCAAAGGAAATATCTTTCACACTTCTGATTTTAAAACCCTGAACCAATTGCCCTCATCCTGTTTTGCATCGGCAGAAAGACTGGATTCCAGAAGGGACGTATTCATTGGCACCGGTGTGTTTCCACGTATGATTATCACACACACCGTTGACAGACTTAAGAATTTCAATGATATGAATATCAGAGATGAGATATCTGAAAACAAAGAAAAAGAAAGGGAGTTGGTAATAAAATACATCCATTGTCAGTAGCCGGCCTAAAACAGGGAAGCATGCTGTTGCAACCCCTTGTTCCACTTTTTTTAATAATTGATAGCAACCTATTTACAAAGCAATCGGAGTTAACCTCAACACTCTGACAACAAGAGTTTTGCATTACCGGGATTTTGAGTTTATTCTTTTTTAAACTCATTATTGTGATTAAAAAAACCTGAAATCGTCCAGGTTTGTTTATAATTGTTCATATATTAATGCTCATTAATCCGATATTTCAATGAGAAAATAAAGGTATATGGACGAAAAAAACACCCCGCCGATCATCCATGAGGGCGAAGAGCACCTCATTAGTAAAAATAAATATTTCGATGTTGACGGACCGGTTTTCTGGCCCTCAGCGACTCTCATTCTTGCTTTCATCATAGTTACTCTGGCTATCGGTGCCCCCATGAATGACATCTTTGCATCCATCCAAACCAGTATATCAGACAAGGGAGGTTGGTTCTTTATTCTGGCTGTCAATTTGTTTTTGTTTTTTGTACTTTATATTGCATTCAGCAAGTACGGAAAAATCAGGCTCGGAGGATCGAAAGCCAAACCTGAATTCTCAAAAGGTGCGTGGTTTGCCATGCTGTTTAGTGCCGGTATGGGTATCGGTATTCTGTTTTGGAGTGTAGGCGAGCCCATCAGTCATTTTGTAAATCCCCCAATAGGAGAACCCAGAACCGTCGAAGCTGCCAAACATGCCATGCAAACCACCTTTTTGCACTGGGGATTACATGCCTGGGGTATTTATGCGCTCGTAGGGATGGCGCTGGCTTTCTTTACTTTCAACAAGAAGTTGCCACTGACCATTAGCTCCATATTCTATCCTCTACTGGGAGAGCGCATTAATGGCCCCCTGGGAAAAGCCATCAATGTACTGGCCGTTGTAGCAACGCTATTTGGGCTGGCCACTTCGCTGGGCCTTGGTGTTCAGCAAGTGAGTGCCGGACTCACTTACCTGGTAGGATGGCCCGACACCATAGCAATTCAGGTCATTCTCATTACCGTCATCACACTGGGAGCCACGGCTTCGGTTGTTGCCGGACTGGATGCCGGGGTAAAGCGGCTGAGTGAAATAAACATTGTGCTTGCTGCCATCTTTCTGGCATTTATTATTGCTGTTGGACCTACCTTGTTCATCATGGATTCCTTCACTCAGAATGTCGGATATTATGTTCAAAGTTTTTTTGAAATAAGCTTCTGGACCGAAACTTACCAACAATCTGACTGGCAAAATGGCTGGACGGTGTTTTACTGGGCATGGTGGATAAGCTGGTCACCATTCGTAGGAATGTTTATTGCCCGTATCTCAAGAGGAAGAACACTGCGCGAATTTGTGCTGGGTGTTTTAATTGTTCCTACACTGCTAACATTTCTATGGCTCTCAGCGTTTGGTGGAAGTGCCATATTTCTGGAACTGAATTCTCTGGCAGATATCGCTACCGCTGTAAAGGAAAATGTGGCTACCTCTCTTTATGTTCTTCTTGAGCAATATCCCATTGCTTCAATTACCTCACTTGTTGGCGTTCTCCTGGTAACAAGTTTCTTCATTACCTCTTCCGACTCCGGTTCTTTGGTGGTGGACAGTCTCACAGCCGGGGGAAAACTGGATGTACCAGTTCCCCAGCGGGTTTTCTGGGCATTAACAGAAGGTGCGGTGGCAGCAGTACTGCTGATTGGTGGAGGACTGGGAGCACTTCAGACCGCTTCGATTATTACGGGTCTCCCTTTTGCTTTAATTCTGATAATACTGATGTTCAGTCTTTTAAAAGGCCTGAAAGAAGAACATGGCATCATGCAATCTGCTATTCAAAAACGGGAACGGGAAAATTATCAGAAAGTCATTGGTGACCTGATTCGCAAGCGTGAAGCTACACGACATGCCAAAAAAACAGACACAGGCGATATTAAAGCACCCGATAATAAAAAAGAAGAATAATTCTGACCTTAAAAATAATTATTGTTATGAGCAAAAGATTCAACAACATACTCGTTTGTCTCGACCTCACGGAAATGGATGATTTCCTGATTCGATATGCAAATTTTATTGTGGATACCTTCTCTCCCACTTCGGTCACTTTTATGCATGTGATGCATCCGGTGGAAATTCCTGAGGAAATACGCTCTTCTTTTCCGGGATTCAACGAACCGGTTGACCAGCTGATAAGGGAGGAACTGGAAGAAAAAGCAAAAGAACTTTTTAACTCCAAAGTGGATTACTCTTTAGTTGTTAAACAGGGAATTACCACTGAAACCATTGTGAAGTATTCCAGAAATAATAAGGTGGACCTGACCATTATGGGAAAAAAAATTGGCTATACCGGAGAGGGTGGTATAACCCGAAAAGTGACCAGTCTCACTCCCTCTTCAGTACTTCTGATTACAGAAACAGCCCCCTACCAGATCAGTCACATCTGGGTGCGAATGGACTTCTCAAAAATTTCCATTGAAGCCCTAAGGATGGCTCAATCCATAAAAGAAAATACAGGTGCAAAAATCACCTGTCACAATGTTTTCAAATTACCTTTGAGTTACTTCCCGCAACAAACAGAGAAACAAGAGAAGAAACTCATTGAACAGATGACAAAACATGGAAAAAAAGAGTATCAGAAAATTCTTAAAAAACTTAAATTAACAGAAGAAGAATTTCCTTGTGAATTCAGTCTCGATAAAGAGAGTAATGAAGCCCAGATTCTCTATCACAAAGCTGTCCAAAACCAGGCTGACCTGATTCTTTCGGGTTCCAAAATGAAATCAGGGCTGACCCATGTCATCCTCGACAACACCTCTGAGAAACTCGCCGGTGGCGGGAAATCACTTCCCGTATTAATTGTTAAAGACAAAAAATTATCCGCCGGTATTCTTGAAAGTATTTTTGATTAATGGGATGTTAATCAGGGAGCTAGAAATGGTTCTCAACAACCACTCATTAAAAACAAATGCATCGTACAATCAAAGAAACAAGTTATGAAACCAATATCAAAAAACATAACAATCTGGGTTACGATAATTGCCCTGACGGGAATGGTGGTCTCCTGTAATTACTCGAAACCATCGCAACAAGATGCTGAAAAACGGATTGTAAAACTTAATTACACCGATTGGACCGAAAGTGTCGCTATTACCATGCTGGCAGCTACGGTACTGGAGGAAAAAATGGGCTACAAGGTAGAATTAAAGCTTACAGATGTGGAATCGGTTTACCAGGAACTGGCACTGAAACAGGCTGATTTCTTTGCCGATGCATGGCTCCCTCATACACAGCGTCAGTATTTCGAAAAGCATAAAGACGATATTGATACCATAAGCGTTGTTTTCCGAAATTCAAAAACGGGCCTGGTTGTTCCCGAATACAGTAAATATTTCTCTATTCCCGATCTGGTGGGTGACTCCATTCAAATTATCGGAATAGATGAAGGTGCCGGAATTATGACCTCCACCCGAAATGCCCTTGCACATTACGGAATCGACAGTAAGCTGTTTACATCCTCTGATGACCAAATGACTTTTCAAATGGCAGATTCTATCAGACGAAGAAAAGAAATTGTGGTTACCGGATGGGAACCTCACTGGATCTTTAATCGTTACGCAGTCAGGTTCCTGGAAGACCCTGACAATATTTTCCCGGATGATGAACACATTTACATTGTTGGAAACAAGGAAAGCATAAAAGAACATCCTCATGCCACAGATTTTTTCCAGCGTATGCAGCTTACCGACAAGCAGTTCAACAACCTGATAGACCAGGTAAAAATGGCTACCAACCCCCTGAACGGAATTCATCAATGGATGGAAAAAAACAAATTTGTGGTAAATAAGTGGGTCAAAGACCTGCAACCCGAACGATTGAAGGTGATGTAAAGAAATTGTTTTTCATTCAACAAAAAGGGCATTAGCCTGTTTTACCCGGTAGATTCAGAAAGATTAACATCAAAAATAAATCGGAAATATGAAAATAAGCAATTTAAAAGGCACAGTAGAATTATCCAACGGCACCCAGATGCCGTATCTGGGGCTGGGAGTTTTCCAGACACCCAACGAGCAAATAAAAGATGCCGTTCATGCTGAACTTGATTTTGGATACCGCCATATCGACACCGCCGCTTTTTATGAAAATGAAGACGGACTGGGCGATGCCATTAAATCACATTCCGTCCCCCGAAACGAAATATTTATCACCAGCAAAGTGTGGAACAGCGACCAGGGATATGACGAAACCATAAAGGCTTTTAACCAATCGCTGGAAAAATTACAAACCGATTACCTGGATCTTTATCTGGTGCACTGGCCGGTGAAAGGAAAATATGCTGAAACCTGGCGTGCACTGGAAACACTTTATGAGGAGGGACGGGTTAAAGCCATTGGTGTCAGTAATTTCCTGCAACATCATCTGGAAGATATTATGGAATCTGGTAAAATTGTCCCCATGGTGAATCAAATGGAATTTCATCCTCACCTGGTACAGCAAGACCTAATCGATTTCTGCAAAAAGCACAATATTCAGTATGAAGCATGGAGCCCCCTGATTCAGGGAAAAGCATTTGAAATTGACCTTTTAAAGGACCTATCAAAAAAATACAAGAAAAGTATAGCTCAGATAGTGCTGAGATGGGACCTTCAAAAAGGTGTGGTAACTATCCCTAAAAGTGTAAAGAAAAACAGAATTGAGGAAAATGCCTCCATCTTTGATTTCGAAATTTCGGAAGAAGATATGAAGCGCATTGATGCACTGGACTGTGACGGGCGAATAGGGCCTCACCCCGACAATATCTAACCTTTATTATTCATGAGTTTTTGTCATGAAATGCTTCAATATCAAAAGATAAATATAACCGCAGAAAAATTTAAAGAAGGAAATAGTGAACCATTTTCAACACAAGTTTGGCGAGGACGCTTTAATTTTTCCGATAGTTGAGCATCGTAATAGATAATTCATGAAATAATGCAGGTTAAATATATTTGCATTTTAATTTTTACATTTGCCCGGACATAAATAACTCTTATGTCCGGGCATTTTTTGATGTAAGAATCCCGGTGACAAGGAAGAAACCTGAAGCTTTAAGTTAGAGGTTTACAAATCAACACACCATTAGTTTCTTCTCAGCAATGACGTACTATTCAAAATCAACCCATAGAAAGCCATGGAATCAACACCGGAAATAAACTCAGGAATACTTAGAGAGCTCATCACCAACCGTATGCCCTACGGAAAACACAAAGGATTGAGAATTTGTGACCTCCCGGAACCCTATCTGGTTTGGATGTCGGGCAAAGGTTTTCCGCAAGGCAAGTTGGGAATGCTTCTTGGCACCATCTACGAAATAAAACTCAACGGACTGGAATATCTGCTCAAACCATTGAAGCAGATGTACCGATAAGATAATCGAAAACCCGGAGAATAAAAGTTCAAAATCCGGAAAACTAACAGCAATAGCGTTAAAAAATTAAAAGCAAAACAGCCTGTCCCCCTTTCTTCCGGAAAGAAATCTTTTTTTTAAGGATAATGGACTTAGCTCATTGCATAAGAGAACGCCCCGCTTTGGGGAGATATTAATTTAAACATCATTTTCTATCTTTCACTCACGATGTCATCATATTTCGGAAAAATGGGATTGGAAGGAGTAGTGTATTTTTCTTGCAAACAAACCAGGACTTATTGAATGAAACGTACCTGACAATAATTGTCTAAAAAAAATATCCGGGGACCTCAAAAAAAAAAATTCCGATAAGGGTTTTTTGTCATTTTGGTGTCTATATGTTGAAAAGGATGAACAATACCATCCATCGCTGTTAACAACGATTAAAATAGCATTCTGTACAACATTGAACACCAAAAAATAATGCCATGAAAACACGTAGAATTAACAACCGCAAGGGTTTTCGCTTCATGCTGGCCATAGTGACCATGCTTTCGATTACCACCACAACTGCCTTTGCCTCTTCAATTTTTGAAGAAGAAGAACAGTTGCCGGATACTTCCAAATTTGTCTTGCTCCGTGGAACCGTTGAAGATGGAGATTCCGGAGATCCACTGGCATTTGCAACCGTTGCCATTGAGGGAACCAACATTGCTACAGTAAGCAATTCAAGTGGAAATTTCTCACTGAAAGTTCCCAAAGACAAAGCAAATGAACAAATCAGGATTTCATTTATCGGATATGAAAAGAAATATCTCCCGGTATCTGCTTTCCGAAATGGTCGTAACACCATCGAACTGAAAATGATAACTGTACCGTTGGTAGAAGTATCAGTATTCCCGTCCGATCCCAATCTGCTTATCAGGGCGGTGCTCAACCGCAGAGATGAAAACTATTTGTCCAACCCGACAAAGATGACAGCTTTCTACAGGGAAACCATTAAAAAGGGATGGTCGTACGTTTCACTTTCCGAAGCCGTAGTGGATGTTTATAAGTTCTCCTACGATAATCCGCGCGAAGATCGGGTAAAACTGCACATCGGAAGAAAAAGCACCGATTATGAGAAACTGGATACTGTTGCTTTCAAATTGCAGGGAGGCCCTTACACCGCTACGATGCTTGACATCATGAAAGACCCCTATTTGTTGTTTGACAATGATATGATTGACTATTACAATTTCAGAATCAGCAACATTACCCGAATTGATGATCGCACCATTTACGTTTTGAGTTTTGAGCAGAAACCATCCGTTAAGCTCCCGCTTTTCTTCGGAAAACTCTATGTTGACACTCAGAACCTGGCCGTTACGAGAGCAGTATTCAATATGAATACTGATGATAAAGACGAGGTAGCCAGAATGTTCATACGCAAAAAACCTTCCGGAGCAAGGGTATATCCCACGGAGGCCTCTTACATAGTCAATTACAGGCAAAACAAAGATGGCAAGTGGTATTTTGGCTACAGCCGCGGACAGGCTTCCTTCAAAGTAAACTGGCGCAGGAAATTGTTCAATACCAACTACCACACAACCCTGGAAATGGCAGTAACCGACTGGGAAATAACAGAAGATGATCCTTTCAGAGGTTCAGACAGACTGAAAATGAATGCCATTATGGAAGATGAAGTTGCCGGTTTTTCGGATCCCGATTTCTGGGGTGATTACAACGTCATAGAACCTGAACAACCCATTGAAAACGTGATTAAGAAGATTCAGAAAAGACTTAACCGCGAGGATATCTGAGAAAACCATCAATTACCTGACAATTGATGCCTGAAAAGAACAAATTGATTTGATTACAAAAGGGCGATCCAATTATACTTTGGATCGCCCTTTTACTATTTCAAACCATTCGTTTTCAATAAAAGTTTTCTGAACAAGAATATATCATCATTCAGAAAACATTGATGATTAAAAAAAGACCCTAAATGTCTTCATCGTCATCGAACTCCTCATCAAAGTCCTCCTCCTCGAAATCATTGTCAAAGTCTTCATCATAATCTTCATCAAAGTCTTCGTCAATTTCAACATCGAGATCCTCATCGTCCAGGTCTTCCTCACCCCACTCATAATCATCCTCTTCACCGAAATCCTCATCGTCAACCTCGGGATCATCGTAACGAAATGCTACGGGATCAACCTTTAAAATACTCTTTTCCATGCAATTATAAATATGAAGTTTACCGGGATAAATTTATACAATCATATTAATATACCACAACAGTTGGTTCTTTTTTTTTCGATTTTTTCTATTTTCCTTCAAAAAAAAATAACCTCAATCAAAACAGGCGGGTTCCGATAAAATCGAAATCCGCCCCGTTTTTAATTTCTTAATCCTCTTTCCTTCAATCATAATTGTCGAAGCAAATTGAAATATTATTCTTCACCAGGCCAAATCAATTCTTCTTCGTCATCATCCCAATAAGGGCCCCATTGAATTTCGGAAAGAATCCCGTTATCGAACCATAAATTGAGACTCACCTCCAGCAATGTAGCAATCTGCTGACTATTATCTTCTTCATCCGACAACTCTTCGATGGAAATATCCCCCAGATCCATCATTTCGATCTGATCCATCACTTCCTGCTGGCTTAATCCGATAAGGTCTATGCCCTCAAAGGTGTACTCATCAGAGCTAACCGCTAATGATGTTAGACGCCAATCTTCCATTTGGTCAAAAGAAGCAGAAAGTTCAATCTCATCATAGTGCCAGGCTTCAGATTTATCTTCAGGTAAATCTTCATTTTCCATTACCTCGATCTCATCGGGCTCTCCCATAATCTTTTTGAATTCCTCACGGGTCATCCCAAATTGAATATTGTCAACACCTTTTCCTAATTCGATATTTTTCATTTTTTAATATTTAGTAAAATCAGTATTATTATTAAACGGCATACACAATACTATCTTTGAGTCCACTCCGAAAAGA
>NZ_JADQBH010000122.1 GCF_016278715.1 Marinilabilia sp.
GGTCTCTCTTGCAAAGCGGCTGCAAAGATAACGCATTGTTTCCCGCTTTTCCAAAAAAAAAGAACAATAAAAACTGAACATAAATATAACATTCAGTTAATCAGAATGAAAAATTTCTAGTCGTTATTCTTCTCTGTGTTCTCTTCTGTATTCTCCTCTTCCTGGCTCTTCTTATATTCTTCAATAGCATCAGCAGTTATAATCTCCTTGTCTTTAAGTATATTGTACCAGGCAAACACCTTTTTGATGTCTGAAACATATACTCTTTCCTCATCATAATCGGGCAACGCCTCTTTAAAAGCTTTTTTGAGCTCGTTAGATGAAGCTTTTTTAGGATCAACCTCCAGGTTTTTCTCAAAAACATTCACAAACACATCAGCGAGCTTGGCATCCCCATCAAGTGTAAAGATAGAAATATCTTCAAGAGAACTGATTTTCGAGGTGGCATAAGCCGGTATTCTTTTCCCGTCAATAAGCGATTCTACGATAATGCTGTTTTTCGCATTCGTAATCATTTTGAAAAGCCCGGGCTTCCCTGAAATTGCAAGAATTCCTTTCAACATGTTCCTTCAGATTTAAATTTAGGCTGCAAAAATAATACAAACATTAAGATGTCAAAGAGCCGAGACTATCAATTCATATCTCTCTCCTTTTTTATTTTGTTGTATGCGTCATTCACTTTGGCAAACTTGTCATTGGCGGACTTCTGAAATTCAGGTCCCAAATGACTTACTTTATCAGGATGAAACCTCAATGCCATTTTGCGGTAAGCCTTTTTCACCTCCTCATCTGGAGCTGAAGAAGAAACCTCCAATACTTTGTAGGCTGCCTCAAGGTTATCGTAAAACATATTAAGAACTGCCTGATAATCGGATGGAGAAACCCCCAATAATCCGGAAATTCTTTGAATCATCTGAACTTCCACACTGTTGAGTTGGCCATCGGCTTTAGCCAGACCAAATAAAAGGTGTAAAAGTTGCACCCGGCTATCATATCCCACATTTACCCGAACCTGGTGACAAACATCCGAAAGCGGTATTTCCTTCTTCATAAGGTCACGCAAAACATTAAGAGCGTCTTTGGCTTTTTCTGCTCCCAGCATATTGCGCAAATAAACCTTTACATAATCCAACTCTGACCGCAGGACTTTTCCATCGGCTTTCATGACTGCTGCCATAAGCACCAGCAACGAAACCACAAAACCATCACGGGCCGTTCCGCCACTCATTCCATGTGTCCGTTGACCATCGACAGTGACTGCTTCGGCTTGGCTGCCTAAAAACATTCCGATTAATGCACCAACCGGGCCAAAAACCCACCATCCTAAACCAAAACCTAACAATGAACCTATAAATCCCATTACTTCAACAATTCTTTGTGTATTTCTAAAACTTGTGGTATTACCAACTGAACATCATCAGCTCTAACCTCAAAATCGCTAAATTCCCGTAACTTTTCCTGTTTCCACTGATTGTTAATTCTTTCCATCACTTTTTCTCTGGAATGTTGGTCGCGGGTCATAACCCTTTCGATTCTGATTTCATCAGGGGCTGTAACCAATACAACATTATCAACAAATTTGTACCCTTCGCTTTCGATCAGAACCGCTGCTTCTTCAATTACATAAGGTGCTGTTTGTTTTTGACACCATTTTTCAAAATCCCTTCTTACAAAAGGGTGCACCAGCTTGTTTACTTCCTTCAAAAGCATGCGGTCGTTAAAGATATTCCCAGCCACCAATTGCCGGTTCAACCGTCCGTTGTTGGAAAAAACATTTTTGCCAAACAATTTTATATATCCTGTTTTAAGCAGAGGTTCTTCTAACACAAGATCTTTAGCACGCACATCGGCATAATAAACCGGTATACCCAAAGATTCAAATATACGACAAACGGTGGTTTTACCGCTGCCAATGCCTCCCGTAACACCAACTTTCATCAAAACCTCATCGTTTTTTTTCAAGCAAATATTCCACAAATATGGGCGAGAAATTTAATGACTCCACATGTTCGGGAACTCTTTCCATGCGTACTTTCAACCGGTCGGGCCGTTCCTCATTAAAGACCTGATCCAGATCGACCACTGCACGAAACATATTTCGATCAATTTTTTCGTACTTACTGATTCCTACACGAAATGAGATCTGTATTTCGGAGGGAAAGGTTTTTATTCTCAGGCTATCAGGAAGACCGTTAATTCGGAGCGGAACGCTAACATTTAATTCGGTAAACGGCTCCACGGGAATCATTGCTGCCACTCTTTTAACAGAACTCTTAATCTGTGGGGGAAAGTCAAGGTTTACCATTGTAGATACCGTATCGGCAAGATTTTCGAACATTAGCGGACGCGCTTCAATATACCCAAGTGTATCTATGATTTTCCTGGGTCCGTAGATTTCGACAGAATCCGGCCTTAAAAGTACGGGCCCAGCCTGCAAAAACTGCTTTTCGAAAGTAAACTGAGTCTCCACTTTCACGGGAACCCTGGCAGTTCCTCTTTCCCAAAGAGGAACAAACAAAGTATCTGGCTCAATATCAATTAGCTCCATACCCTGAGATAATTGAGCTACAATACGATTATGACCATCCTTAGTTACAGTGTAAACACCCTTTTCATCATCTGACGACCAGGGTTTCATTTCCGACACATCAAAAGTAAGCGGAAGAAAAGTATTACTGAGTTGATATCTGAGAATAACAAATCCTCCGGCACGCACTTTCAACAAGATTTTACTTTTTAACTCATCGGGAAGCATTTTGTCTTCCGGAAGATTCTCAAACCGAACCGGATAAGTTAAAGTAGCCGTATAATCTTTTCGCAGCGCATTTAAAAACCAAAAACCCGTAGAAATAACCAAGAAGGCAAGAAAAATAATTACATTTCTATCCTGCCTAACCCGGTCTAACCAATCCCTCAGGTTAACCCATAGATTTTGAAGATAATAAAAAAAGCCGCTCCAAGACATACAGACAAGTTTTAAATTTGTAAGCCCTTTGCAGGATACCGGGATGAAGAATTGAAAACCCGCTGTTCAAAAAGACATCTTCTCAACTCGAAGAATCAAACAACAATCCCTAACTCCAAAAAAAGGCCAATGATTGACAAAAATAACCATTGACCTCTTATAAAACAATATTTTCAAAAACCTCTATCCGGGCTACTACTTCTTGGCAGCATCAGACATATCCATAATGATACCGGCTTTGTCAACCTTAATATTTACATCGTTGGCAATTTCAATTACCACGTGACTCTCTTTTACCTCAGTCACTTTTCCATAAATACCGCCGGTCGTTACAACCTTATCACCTTTTTTGAGGCTTTCACGATATTTTCTCAATTCTTTTTGTCTTTTCACTTGTGGGCGAATCATAAAGAAATAAAACACCACAATAATCAAAAGAAAAGGTAATAATTGCATAAGCATACCCGAATTACCTTCTCCACTTGCTGCTTGTAAAAACAAACTCATCATAATATTATTAAATTTTGGTTCTAAACTAATTCTTACCTGATTAAGCCTAAACTCAAATCAGACTCAAATAAACAATGTTGCAATATAATTATTTTTTGCCGACTTCAGCAATTATTGACAATCGGACAGGCTTTTTATGGTTCCGAAAATAAACACGAATTTCCTGAAACTGGGCGCCTCGTTTACCGCGACTATCAAAAATAACCTCGACAAACCCTTCCTCACCTTTTTTTATTGGTTTTTCGGAATATTCGGCAACAGTACATCCACATCCGGTGGCAACCCTTTCAATCAATAAAAGTCCGTCTCCGGAATTATTATATCCAAACCGGGCTCCCACTTCTTCACCTGAGTCAAGGTTTCCAAAATCGTGTTCTACCACCTCAAAAGTTGGGGCTCCGCCAAAGGAATCAGCAGTAAAATCATCTTCCTCCTCAGACTCATCGGACTTACTGGCAAAATTACATCCGGCTATCAATAATAATAGAACTAATACTGAAAAAACATGATTAATCCGTATTCCCCTCATCATTGTCTCCTATTTTAATCAAATGCTCTTCTGTTTTTAGATGGTTGATAATTTTATCGAGAATACCATTAATAAAGTTGCCACTCTTGGGCGTTGAGTAATGTTTGGCGATCTCGATATACTCGTTGAGTGTTACTTTCACCGGGATTTTGGGAAATTCAACGACCTCTGCGATAGCAATTTGCATCAACACAATATCTAGATAAGCAACGCGATCCAGCTCCCAGTTTCGGGAAAACTTTTTTATCAGACCCTGATAATCAGTATTGTTTATCACCGCTTTTCGAAAAAGTGTTTTGACAAACTCTCTGTCTTCTTCGTCCTTAAATTCACGTTGAAGAGGTTGGGTTTCGCCTTTTTCTTCTTCAAATTCTTTAAGTGTTTTAACCACAATACTCACAACAAACTCAGCCTCATCGTTCCAGAAAATACTCTGTTCTTCGAACAAAGCATAAAGCGGAAGATACTGACCAATTACTTTTTCAAAAAGCTTGGCAAGGAATTTCCTGTCGGCTTCATAATTGTCTTCTTCGCTTTCCATGTAACGCTTGTACAAGTCGGACTCAATAATGAGTAAAAACACATCTTTAATGTATTGCTCATTATTATTCCAGGAAAGACCCGTGGCATCAATATAATTGAGTAATTGCTTATTGTCTCTTAACTGAAGAATCACCCGGTTGTTGATAAACTTTTTATTGGGGTGTAAATCTTCGAAAGCAGGTCTTTTTTTGTTGAGTCCGTTCTCGATGCGTCTTTCCGCATAGTCGCGCACATCAAGAATCAACAACAGTAAGAGATGGTAAAGTTCATGAGATTTTGAAATACTATGAAACAGTTCCTTTTCAGTTTGTTGGATGGTGGATTCACCCCCCCTGAAATGACCGTAAACCGTTTGCATCACTTTCACTCGGAGCAGTCTTCTACTAAGCATTCGTTAAAGAACTTTTGTTACTTCAGATAATTTTCATCCACAAAAGTAGGTCTTTTTTTATTTTGCACAAGATCGTAATGGCATTAAAAAAAAAAAGGTCACAAAAGTGTGCCTATACTCCACAATTTCAGAGAGTAATAAATCGCAAAAAAGCTTTTTCATCCGAAGTAGTTTTACAAAAAAACCTCAAAAAATTGAACAATCGGACAATTCTCCGTTAAAGAGTTTAAATTTTAGAATAATTTTGTAAACAATTTTTGGTTATTTCAAAAAATTATTGCCATTTTTGACCAGAAGAAACACAATGTTTTCTTACTCAAAAAAATTATTTTAAGATGGAAGGATTTGACAAAAAAGATGATTTTGACAAAAAGAGAAATGACCGGGACGACATCTTTTCAAAAGCGGTAAGAGCGGGAAAGCGTACCTATTTTTTTGATGTAAAGGCCACGCGGAAAAATGATTACTACCTGACCATTACCGAAAGCAAGAAGCGCTTTGAGGAAGACGGACGCTTTCGTTTCGAAAAACACAAACTATTCCTTTACAAGGAAGACTTTGAGAAATTTGCAGTGGGTCTGAAAGAGGTGATTGATTTCATCCAGGACGAACAAGGTGTTTATACCGAGGAGGGTCCAAAGAATGAAGAGCAGGAGACTGCCGACAGCCTTTCTACAGCCGAATACACCAATGTTGATTTTGAAGACCTCAGTAAATAGAGGGTCATTTTATCTTACAAAAAAAACGAGTCCGGAATTAATTTCGGACTCGTTTTTTTATGTCTGTAATAATGGCTGAACATGATTCAAGTGACTAAATAGGTTCTCCGCTGCTCTCTCCATTAGTCATTTTGCCGGTTTTTATTTTTTCAAGAATATCTCCCAATTCATTATATGTAAGCTTCTTAACATTTGTCAGGATAAAATCTTTTCGTAATCCGGCTCCCAATAAATTGGACTCATCGATTACTGCCTGAACCTTTTCGTTGAGCGAAACATCAATAGGGACCAATCCCCAAAAAGTGACGAATTGACCGGAGAAAGCTAAAAATTCCAATTTTCCTCCAAACTTATCAAACATATATTCAATCTCACCGGAGATGACTTTTTGTCTGGTTGTTTCAAGAGGCAGCCCATCTTCAGAGAAAAAAGCGCCAAAAAAACGAAGCTGTTGACCACGTCCGCCAAGCCCCGTAGAAATAAACATTGGGGGATGGTCAAGCATGGAAGCCTGAAAAATCAGTTTGCACTCCTGCAAAGCAAGGTAGGTCCAATCTTCCAGTCCGTTATCAGGAGTTTCCTGATAACTCTGAAGAATGCGTATAGCCTCCGGTCGTCCAAGAGAAGCAATAGCAGCAAGCTTTTTTCTTTTGCTTTGCCTGGAAGAATCGTCCCACAATTCAAACTGTCCGGCCATAACAATATTGGGTACAAGATTATTCTTGATCTCCTTTGACATTCGCATGTAAGCCATCTGAGTGTCAAGACCAACCTCACGCTCCATTATCTGAATGTCCCCACCGTTTTCTCGGACTACTTTCTGAAAATCTTCAAATGTCCCTGAAAAATCCATGAATCCTCCCTTTTTTTTTAACCCCTCAATAATCTTACCATAAGTATAACTAAAAGGTTACCTTAAATGTTTTGGTCTCTCCGACTGACATCCTGTCGCCACCTGTTGATACTAACTGCCATTTTGTACAAAAAAAACACTCGCAACCAAACTTTGACCAATATTAAAATTAGATTTCATCGTAATACTGCCATCATAAAACTTTGTATCACACAATAATTTAGTCACCGATGGCAGATTACTTCCATCTGCACCACAAAAGTGAAAACAAAAAACCTTTTGGTTCAGGATTAAAAATCCCTAATAGTTGGGATTGTTGAGTAAAATACCTTTTGCTATTTTTGAGAAATTTTAAATAAGGGAAAAGCATCAGGACTAATAAATTCAACCAATGCTGATTAAACCTTGTTTTTAAAGGTAATCAGGGCAAAGTTTTTAAGAACGTTTTCCATATATGAATCTATCAGAGTTATCGAACGGGCAGGAAGGAGTTATTGTAAAAGTGAAGGGACATGGAGCCTTTAGGAAACGCATTATTGAAATGGGTTTTGTAAGAGGCAAAAAAGTGACCGTCATAAAGAATGCTCCTCTGAAAGATCCGATTGAATATAAAATAATGGACTACAAGGTTTCTCTGCGACGAAGTGAAGCCCGATTGATTGAAGTTGTTTCCCATAGGGAGGCCGAAGAGATGGAAACCAGAGAATTCAATGGTACCATCAGCGATGATTTGCTTTCACGAAGTGCCACCGAAAAGCGTAAAACCATCAACGTAGCCCTGGTCGGCAATCCCAACTGCGGCAAAACCACCATTTTCAATCAGGCGAGTGGCGCCAACGAGCATGTGGGGAACTATAGTGGTGTTACCATCGATATTAAAACCGGAAATTTTCATTACAAAGACTACACACTGAAAGTATCCGACCTCCCTGGCACCTATTCACTTTCCGCTTATAGTCCGGAGGAGGTATTTGTTCGGGAACACATTAGTCAGGAAATGCCTGATATCATCATCAATGTGGTGGATGCCTCCAACCTGGAAAGAAACCTCTACCTCACCTCCCAGTTGATTGATATGGATGTCCGTACGGTAGTAGCGCTGAATATGTTTGACGACCTTCAGAAAAAGGGAGACAAGCTGGACTACAACCACTTGGGCACAATGCTTGGTATTCCTTTTGTTCCAACAGTTGGCTCCAAGGGAACCGGGATAGAAGAGTTATTTAAAACAGTGGTCGATGTTTATGAGGACAAAACAGAGACAGCGAGAAGAGTAAAAATCAATTATGGCGATAATATTGAAAAAGCCATAGAGAATATAGAGCAGATTGCCGCTGACTTTGCCGAAATAAACAGTAAAGTATCTCCCCGGTTTCTGGCCATAAAACTATTGGAAAAAGACCAGGTATTCAGAGACCAAATGATTCTTGGTGAGTTATCTTCCATAACAGAATTGTCGGAAAAGCAGATTACAAAACTGGAAGAAATCTTTCAGGAAGATACCGAAACAGTGATTACCGATGCCCGATATGGCTTCATTGCAGGAGCCATGAAAGAAACTTACAAAGAAAACCCACAGCAAAGGCGTCAGAAAACCGATATTATAGATTCTGTTCTGACAAACAGACTTTTTGGCTTTCCCTTTTTCTTCTTCTTTATCTGGCTGATGTTTCAAGCTACCTTTCGTTTGGGAGAATATCCCATGGGCTGGATTGAAGAGGGCGTAGCCATGCTGTCGCAGTGGACATCCGGCATACTGTCTCCCGGCCCATTTACTGACCTCATCGTGGACGGCATCATCGGAGGAGTAGGTGGAGTAATCGTGTTTCTTCCCAATATTCTGATTTTGTTTTTCTTTATCTCCTTTATGGAAGATACGGGATATATGGCGCGGGCCGCCTTTATTATGGATAAGGTGATGCACAAAATAGGCCTGCATGGAAAATCCTTTATCCCCCTGATTATGGGATTTGGGTGTAATGTGCCTGCCATCATGGCCACCCGTACAATTGAAGATCGGAACAACCGGTTGCTTACCATACTCATCAACCCTTTCATGTCGTGTAGTGCCCGTTTACCGGTTTATATACTGCTGATAGGAGCTTTTTTCCCGGAACACCCGGGAACAGTCCTGTTTCTGCTTTACGGAACAGGAATCGCCCTGGCGGTTATCGTTGCCCGCATTTTTAAGCGGTTTCTGTTTAAAAAATCCGACACGCCGTTTGTGATGGAATTACCGCCATACCGGCTTCCCACGCTGAAGAGTACCACCCGACACATGTGGTTCAAAGGGAGTCAGTACCTGAAAAAAATGGGTGGAGTTATCATGGTTGCATCAATAATTATTTGGTTTTTAGGCTATTACCCCCGGGCAAATGAACAAACCCAGGCCATTGAAACCCAAAAACAAGATTTGGTTGAGAAATACTCAGAACTGAAAAGACATGCCGATTCTGAACTGGCAGAGAAAATAGAAAACGAGCAACAGAAAAAGCTGGAAGAGCTTGACCATGTTCAGGAGAAGGTTCGCCACGAAGGCAGCTATATCGGACGTTTAGGCAAAAGCATTGAACCGGCGATTGAGCCCCTTGGTTTTGACTGGAAAATGGGTGTCAGTCTGCTCAGCGGAGTCGCAGCCAAGGAAATCGTTGTAAGTACCATGGCTGTTTTGTATCAAACTGATGGGGCCGAGCCCAGTGGAAATGCCCAGTTGATAGAGCAAATCCGAAAAGATAAATACCCAGACGGGAGGCCGGTGTTTACGACCCTTTCGGCTATCTCCTTTCTGATATTTATCTTAGTCTATTTCCCGTGTGTTGCCGTTATAGCAGCAATCAAAAAAGAAGCTGGTTCGTGGAAGTGGGCCCTTTTTACCATATTCTACACCACCGGATTGGCCTATTTTTTGTCACTGATTGTTTATCAGGGGGGACAGTTGTTTTGAATTTGGGGGCCCAAAAACCCCCTCAAGGAGGACTTTGAAACACATTTGGGGTTCGGGATTTTGAGTTCAGGGTTTTGACCTCTAATCCCTAATTGCCTACTTGCCTAATCCCCTATTTCAGGTTTTGAGTTGTGGGTTGGCCGGTTCCCCTTCAGGGGGTTATGGGGTAAGCGCGGGGAGTTTTGAGTTAGTGTTGAACGATTGAAGAAAGGATTAGTATGATACAGGAAATTTTGACAGGAATAGTTGTAAGTGCAGCATTTGCCTATACTTTTTATTCTTTTTGGAAAGCCGTTTTTTCTGATAATGGAAGGGCCTGTGGAGGCGGATGTTCGTCTTGTTCAGCCAAGGATCTCTTGATAAAAGACATCAACAAAAAAGGAAAGAGGCCTAAATTTGAGCAATTCAGACCTCTTTCATAATTTAAGGTTACGATTTTAGCATAAGTAGCAGATGATCCCAATATTTTCGGACCGTCTCTATATTTACTCTTTCATCGGGAGAATGTGCCCCCTTAATGGTTGGCCCGATAGAGATCATATCCATATCGGGGTATTTCTGAAGAAATAAGCCGCACTCCAGTCCTGCATGGATGGCTTTCACATCGGGTTTGGATCCGAAGAGTTTTTCGTAAGTAGAAACAGCAACCTCCAATATCGGTGACTCCATGTCCGGTTCCCATCCGGGATAACCATCAGAGTGCTCTACGCGGGCACCTCCCAGCTGAAAAACACTTTCAACCATATTCGCTAAATCGTTGCGGGCACTTTCCACCGAACTCCGCTGGCTGGTAGTCACTAAAATCTCATCATCCATCATTTTTACCGAAGCCAGGTTGGTGGTAGTTTCCACAAGTCCGTCAATTTCTTTGCTCCACTCCATCACGCCGTGTGGACAAGCATATAAGGAGTTCAGCAGCTTCTGCTGAAAACCGGAAGAAAAGACTTTTTCCGGCAGGTCAGTCGAACCCAAGCGCAGTTTCACAGCGGGATCGGTATGCCTTAATTCCTGCTCCACCTCGTGCGTAAGCATATTTAATACTACTCTTGCTTCTTCTTTGTACCTGGATGGCACAACGCCTAAAGCTGAGGCTTCCCGGGCAATGGCGTTTCTCAAATTCCCCCCTTCCAAACGGGCCACTTTAAAATCATATTCCCGGGCCATCTGCCACATATAGCGCACCAATATTTTATTTGCATTGCCGAGCCCCTTGTGAATATCGTCGCCGGAATGTCCACCTTTCAATCCTGTCACAACAATTTCAATAGCAGTATGACCTCCGGGAGTTTCCTCAAAAACAGGCGTAAAATGAGCAATAGTATCAATTCCTCCCGCGCATCCGATAAAAAGCTCCCCTTCATCTTCCGAGTCCAGGTTGATAAGTGTTCTGCCGTCGAAGAAACCCTCTTCAATATTAAAGGCGCCGGAGAGCCCGGTTTCCTCATCCACCGTAAAAAGACATTCAAGAGCAGGATGCGGTACATCATCGGCAGTCAGCAGTGCCAGCTGAGCCGCCATCCCCATACCATCGTCGGCCCCCAGGGTAGTCCCATCAGCCTTTATCCACTCTCCATCACGAACCGCAACAATCGGATCTTGGAAGAAATCGTGCTTTTTATCGTTGTTCTTCTCCCCCACCATATCCACATGCGATTGTAATACCACGGTTTTCTTATTTCCCATACCGGGAGTTGCGGGCTTCGAGATTACCACATTCCCAATTTTATCTCTTTTCGCCTCCAGATTGTGTTTTTCTGCAAAAGCAAGCAACCACGCCACAATTTTTTCTTCGTTTTTAGAGGGCCGGGGAATCTGACAGATTTCATCAAAATATTCCCAGAGCTTTTCCGGGTAGAGTCCTTCAAAAACTTTGTTTATCATTTATATTAGTTTTTAGTAATCCGTTTTAGTCCCTGGATGGGTTTGAATCCTCATCCATAATGGCCATCAATTCCCTTATTTCCTCTATCTTCACAAGCTGCCCGGTATGTTCGTAGGCTAAAACCAGGTTGTTCAGCACCCTGCGAATAATGGCCAGATTGCTACAGGGTTCAAAATAGGAATTATGTGCCTCCAATTTTTGCTGTTTAATAAAATGCTCTATTTCCTTGCGCCCGAGGACAGCACCTTTATTTATGGGATTGATGTAAAAAAGAACCGAGGATTTATCCCCCGAGGATTTCTTCAAAGGGGAATCAGGAGCATCCAGATAAGCCAGAATAAAATTTTTGGGCAAATTAACTCCGTAAATCGGAAGTCCCAGTCTATTAGCTATAGTGGAATAAATAACAGAGAGCGAAATGGGATTTCCCTTGCGTGTATCCAACACATCGCAAATAAACGAATTTTGAGGAGAAAGAAAGTTGCTGTTGTTACGGGAAAAACCATGAACATCAAAAAGAATGTGATTTAAAATTCGCACCTTTTCAAGAGCCGTAAGATGCTCATTCAACTCAAGCCAAACATCTTTCCGCAGCTTATTGATGGTTTCATCCATCTCTTCAAAAGTGAGCTCGGGATACTGATAACGAGCTACCAGCCAAGCCCCGGTAAGCAAATCTTCACCATCGAATGCCACCCAGGAGCGAAAACGCTTTTTCACATCCCTGAACTGCAATGAATGAATGATATTTTCAATTCTGTGCTGAAAAATTCCATCGGGATGCTCTTCCCAGGCTTTCTCCAACTCAGGCACAATCTCAACCTCGGCTTTCATCAATTCGCCTTCTACTGTACTGAAAATCTCCTCACTCGGATCGTCCAGTAAAATTATTAATGCCTTTATTTTATTGGTTTCCATACGCCCAAAAGCCTTATTAACATATTCGATCCAGCACGAACTGAATCAGTGACTTAATAACGGGTTTGTAATCTTTACTGTATGCACCTGCCTGTCTATTGGCAATAATTGCACAGACAGTAGCTGCTTTGTGACCCATTAATTTTGAAAGCCCGTAAATTGCCGAACATTCCATCTCATAATTGGTGATCCGTTCATCTCCGTAGCTAAAACCAGACAATTTATCATTTATCTCCGGATCCCTCAGTGAAAGCCGAAGAACCCTTCCCTGTGGCCCGTAAAACCCAGGTGCCGAAATGGTCACTCCTTTGTGAACATTTTTGTCGTACAAAAGGTTGAACAGTTCGTCGGAAGCATCCACCACATAAGGCCTGGTGAGACGATTCGACCATCCGGTGGCATCTATAAGTTTTTGCTCAAAATCAAGATTACAAATTCCTTCACAACCATCATAAAAATTAAGTAATCCGTCAAACCCGATGGCTTTTTGGCTTAGTAACCAACTGTCAACCGGCAAATCTTTCTGCAGCGATCCGGAAGTTCCTATGCGAACAATATTAAGGGAGGTTTTTTCCTTCTTAATGGTCCGACTTTCGAAATCGATGTTCACAAGAGCATCCAGTTCGTTGAGAACAATATCAATATTATCTGTACCGATACCCGTGGATAAAACAGTGACTGGCGTTTCTTTATAGGTTCCGGTGCGGGAAACAAACTCACGGTTGGCACTCCGGTGGTCAATCTCATCAAAAAAACCGGCCACCGTTTCCACACGTCCGGGATCGCCTACCAGAATGATATTGGGGGCCAGGTCGCCAGGTTTAATATGTAAGTGAAAGACCGATCCGTCCGAATTTATTATTAATTCTGATTCTTCTATTCTGCTCATACGTTATCTGTTTAAAACAATGCCCTTTATGTGTTAAGGGTTCATTCTATTAACCCCTAAACACCTACAATCGGATATTTCCGGTAACCTCAAAATAAGAAAAAATAATTGAAAAATAAAACCGATACCTCTCCTGCAAACCAATGTTAACGCAAATATTTTTACTTTTGCAAAAAAACAGCAATTCCATGATACAACGTATTCAAAGCATTTACCTCCTGATAGCCGGTATTCTTACCGGAAGTCTGTTCTTTTTTAGCATGGCCGAAATGGCTGATATGGAAGAACTTTACCGGCTCAACTGGCAGGGTATTTTTCAGGTTAACGCAGATGGCTCTATGGAAATGATGATACCCGGATGGGCTTTGTCCATACTAACCATAATGACCACAGCTATATCATTGATTACCATTTTTCTTTTCAAAAAACGATTGATTCAGATTCGTTTGTGCGCAATAAATATGGGACTTCAGCTGGGATTGTCGGGAATGATTTACTATCTGGCCCAAAGTGGCGCCAACGAATTGGGGGCTACAGAGGTTTCCTTCAACTGGCCACTTGTTATGCCACTAATTGCCATTATATTAACGTACCTGGCGCTGAGGAATATTGGAAAGGATGAAGCGCTTGTCAGGTCGCTGAATCGAATCCGGTAAAAACCGAAACCAGTAGTAGTCCAGTTCTGCCGTTTTGCCACACAAAAAACTCCTGGCAGAATCACACTCCGCTTAATGTCATTCCGAGTTTTCGAAGAATTTTTCATTAAAACAATGAAGACAATCAAGCCTAATATTTCTGTCATTCTGAGCGCGCGAAGAATCTCTGATAACCGTATCTGTTGATTTAATACAGACCCGTTTTTCAGCAATAGATTCTTCGTCGTTCCTCCTCAGAATGACAGGAGAATTCGTTTTTTGGACAGCCTTTTTTCATCCGTTTAAAATTTATTTATCAAAGTCGGATGAAACTCGCATGCAAGAATTTATACATGTTCTTGGCTCCGGTTTATTTCATTCACTGACAATATTAATACAATATCCATAGAAATTTCTATTCTAATTTGGATTGACCCTCAGCATTATTACTCCAATGATTCAACATTTTAGTAACAACTCTTTTTCATTTTTCTAATGATTTACTCGCTATTTTTAACTACAGCAATGTTCATTTGAGGCAATCCTTGCCATGCTCGTTTCATTTATAATTCCAAAATTGCTTTTAGGGGATCGTTCCCGGCAGAAAGGAATGCTTCAGGTTTTTCCAACATTTTCTTAACATCCATGAGGAACCCCACCGAGTCCTTGCCATCAATCAGTCGATGGTCGTAACTCAAAGCGATATACATCACAGGCCTGACTTCAACTTTTCCGTTTACCGCCACGGGGCGTTCAACAATATTGTGCATTCCCAGTATAGCCGACTGAGGCGGATTAATCAGCGGGGTGGAAAGCATAGAGCCAAATACTCCTCCATTGGTGATGGTAAAGGTTCCTCCACTCATCTCTTCAAGGGAAATCTTTCCCGAACGTGCTTTTTCAGCCAGTTTTTTCAGTTCTTTTTCGATATCGGCCAGAGATAGCTTATCCACATTTCTGATTACCGGAACCATCAACCCTTTAGGCGTCTGTACCGCCACCGAAATATCCACGTATTGTGGCGTAACAACCTCTTCCTTGTCCAGCATACTATTTACCCGGGGTCTGAGCTTTAGTGCAAGAGCAGAGGCTTTCATGAAAAAGGACATAAATCCCAGTTTCACCCCGTGTTTATCCACAAACTGTTCCTGATACCCCTTTCGGGTTTTCATAACGGCCGACATATCCACCTCGTTAAAAGTGGTAAGCATGGCGGTTTCGTTCTTCACACTCACCAGTCGCTGACTCAGTTTTCGGCGAAGCTGGCTCATCTTCTCCCGCTTCTCGCTGCGATCAATCTCCCTGTTTTGAGAAACTTCAGTTTTTGATGACACACCCTCTATTACGGCATCCACATCCGAAACAGATAACTTTTTTAGCCCGGCAACGATATCATCCACCGACAACCCTGCCGCTTTCATTTTTTCACGTGCCAGTGGAGTGGAACGAACTTTCTCATTTTCCACCTCCTTGTTTTTTCCCGCATCGGGTTCTTTTTTGGAAGTAACCTTTTCGGGTTCTGAAGTGTCGGCAGCCTTTTCTTTGTCTTCCTCTTCGGTGTTTTCGACCTCATCCACATCAACTTCTTCAACCTCATCAGGCACCTCCACCGAAGTATCAATGCGGCAAGCCACCTCTCCCACCGAAACAGTAGTGCCCGCTTCCACTTGAATTGAAATTTTTCCGCTTTGAGGAGCATTAAGCATCAGAGTAGCTTTGTCAGATTCAATCTCTGCCAAATCCTGATCTTTATGCACCAGGTCACCATCAGAAATCAGCCATGTGGCCAGTTCCACTTCGGAAATAGATTCTCCCGGACTTGGTATTTTAACGTCAATCATATGTTTTTTGATTAAATTCGATTATCATTTTCAGTGGTCCTTCAGACTCCGTTCAACACAAGAAACAAGATATAACCCCGAAACGGGCCAAATATTCTTAAAATTTCAAGTTTTCATTATTATCGACTCGCGATTATTTTTCCGGTTTCTTATATAGAAAAGCGCTGGGGAGATTCAAAATATTTGTGTTGTTTGAGAATCTCAGCACGGGATTTTCCTTCAACACACTGCAATCCGCAGTAATCATTTTTAAGCTCACAATGGCACTTTTTAAACACTTTTCCGATGATTTCTTTTTGTCCAACCACATGCAGTCCATTAAGTCCGGTAGCAGGACTGGCACTAGCCAAACGGGCCACCGGAACAAGCTTCAGTTCTGGAATCTGATTCTCAACATAATACCAGGGCCCCATGTTTTCAGGCTCTTCCTGGACCCAAAGATTTAACAATGCCTTAGGATATCGTTTAACCACTTCATGAATCTGTTTTTTAGGAAAAGGGTGCAACTGTTCTACCCTGATGAGGGCAACATCCCGGGCGTTAAGTTCCTCCTTGCGGGCAAGTAAATCGTAATAAATCTTCCCTGAGCAAAAGACGAGGCGTTTTACGGCATCCCGATCTGTATTTTCATCGTCAATTACTTCTTTAAAAGCCCCCGAAGCCATATCATCCATTTTGGAAACACACCTGGGATGTCTCAACAGGCTTTTGGGTGTAAAAACAACCAAAGGAATACGGAAGTCTCTCTTGATTTGCCTTCTGAGCGCGTGAAAAAAGTTGGCCGGGGTTGTACAGTTCAGAACCTGCATATTGTTATTGGCAGACTGATTTAAAAAACGTTCGATACGTGCGCTGGAATGTTCAGGTCCCTGGCCCTCAAAACCATGAGGGAGCAACATCACTAGTCCATTCATCAGGCCCCACTTTTCCTCGGCAGAACTCACAAACTGATCCATCACCACCTGCCCAACATTGAAAAAGTCACCAAACTGTGCTTCCCAGACTGTCAAACCATTAGGAATGCCCAATGAAAACCCATATTCAAAACCCAGAACACCGTATTCGTTAAGCGGCGAGTTGTAGATATTAAACGACGGCTGATCATCAGAAAGATGCTGCAACGGGAAATAGGATTCAGCCATATCTTCAAGAGTAAAACCGGCGTGACGGTGAGCAAACGTTCCCCGCACCGAATCCTGACCACTAATCCTTACCGGGTGCCCCTCATTTAGCAGGGATGCATAAGCCAGTTGTTCGCCCAATGCCCAGTCCAGCCGGTCTTCCGACACCATTTTTTTACGATCTTCCACCAGTTTCTCCAGTTTTCGGAAAAACTTGAACTCTTCGGGCAATTCATTGATTTTCCCGGCCAAATGGAGCAAAACATCCTTGTTGACACCGGTATCGGGAGATTTCTTAAAATCCCTGTCTTCGGAATACCGATATTCACTCCACAAATCCTTCAGGAAATGCCGAATATGAACCACATCTGTTTTTTGTGATTCAGACAACCCTGCTTCCAATTCTTCGTTATACTCCTTTTGGAGCTTTGCAATATCCTTCTTGCTAAGAACTTTCTCTTTCTGAAGCTTTTGAGCATAAATATCCTGTGGATTGGGGTGAGAAGCAATAGCTTTGTAAAGGGTAGGCTGCGTAAAACGTGGTTCATCTCCCTCGTTGTGACCGTGTTTGCGATACGAAAGAATGTCCAGAAACACATCCGCATGGAAAGTCTGGCGATACTCAACTGCAAGTTCCAAGGCATAGACAATAGCTTCCGCATCATCGCCGTTGACATGAAAAACCGGACTCCGTGTCACTTTTCCCACATCGGTACTGTAAGTACTGGAACGGGCATCAAGATAATTAGTTGTAAAGCCCACCTGGTTGTTGATAACAATATGAATAGATCCACCGGTGGAATAACCACTAAGCCGGGCCATCTGCACCACTTCGTAAACCACGCCCTGACCGGCAATGGCTGAATCACCGTGAATAATCACCGGGATAACTTTATTAAAATCACGGTTATAGGCATGTTCGGCCCGGGAACGAGTAAGTCCCTCGACAACAGGAGTAACCGCTTCCAGATGCGACGGGTTGGGCAGTAAATTTACTTTAACTGAATTTCCTGAGAGGGTATCCACATAATTATCGTAACCCAGATGGTATTTTACGTCACCCAGGGAAATACTGTCATCGTATTGGTCTCCATTAAATTCATTAAAAATATCACGAGCAGGCTTTTTAAGAATGTTGCTCAAAACATTTAACCTTCCCCGGTGTGCCATTCCAATCATCACTTCCCGGATGCCCAGTTCAGCCCCTTTTTCCACCAACGCATCAAGACCGGGAATCAGTACCTCTCCCCCTTCAAGAGAGAAACGTTTTTGACCGACAAATTTACGATGAATAAAACTCTCAAATCCGACAGCCTCCTTGAGCCTGTTAAAAATTCTCAGTTTTTTTTCCTTTGTGAATGCGGGGGTGTTGCGCACCTCTTCCATCCTCTTCTTTAGCCATGACACCATTTCTGGATGACGGATATAGAGGTACTCAACCCCCACAGATCCACAATAGGTTTGTTTTAAATGCTCAATAATATCTTTTAACGCAACTGGGCCCAGGCCGATTTCATTTCCAGCCTGAAACACTGTATCCAAATCATCGTCGGAAAGCCCGAAAGTCTCCACATCCAAGGTCGGAAAATACTTCCGTCGGGAGCGAACAGGATTGGTAGCAGTAAAAAGATGTCCCCGTTGCCGGTAGCCATGAATTAGGTTGATTACATTAAATTCCTTACTGACCTGCCCGGGAACCACTTCTTCGTATTTCATCCGGGCAAAATCGAACCCTCTGAAAAAATCACGCATTCCTGCATCCACAGAGTCAGGGTCTTTTTGATAATCCTGGTAAAGTTTTTCTATCGCTTCAATGTCGCTGTTTCCGACAAACGAAAATGAGTCCATAATTCCTGTTTATATGGCATTTTCCCGGTTCTGTCCGGGTTATGTGTTACCAAAAAATTTTTCTAAACCGTTTATTGTTTCGAAAATTCCAGTTTAGTTATCCAAAAAATGGAACGAAATTAACGAATTTCCTTCTGTTATATATTTTATTATTGACAAGGGAAATCAGCCAATAATCATTTATCTTTGATGGCGGTGAACCCAAAATTAGGGTTTTATCTGAAAACATTATCCCATTTTTTTCTTATTATCATAAAAAATCAATATGCGTTTTTTTCTGGAACAACTAGCCGATTACCATCTTCAAAAATATTTAACAGATATATCTGAGTTTTGTTTTGTTTTTCCCAGTCGCAGGGCCGGTGTTTTTTTTCGTCAGTACCTGAACGATAAAACCCCGAAGCCCATTTTTTCACCCGAAATCATCACCATCAATGACCTGTTCGGAAAGCTGGAACAACGCCCTGTCAGCGACAACATAAGTCTCATTTTCAAGCTTTTTGATTCTTACAGGGAGGTAATGGACAAAGAGATTTCACTGGACGATTTCATACCCTGGGGAGAGATGTGTCTGGCCGATTTTGACGATATTGACAAATACCTTGCTGATCCCGAGCAATTATTTCGCAATCTGGCCGACCAGAAAGCACTGGATGATGATTTTAGTCACCTGGACGACGACCAGGTGGAAGCCATCCGTACTTTTTGGAGTTCTTTTGACCCCGAAAAACTGTCGCGGCTCCAGAAATCATTTCTGGAAGTGTGGGAAAAGATGCCTGAACTGTACCGGCATTTCAACGAACGGCTCGACAGGGATAACGAAGCTTACGAAGGAAAAATGTTTCGACTGACAGCCCAAAAAATCCAGGAAAAAACGCTGAATGAAATCCCATACAAACACATTGTTTTTGCTGGCCTAAACGCGTTAAGTAATTGCGAAAAAAAACTATTGAATTACCTGAAAATTAAAGGCATTGCCTCCTTTTTCTGGGATTATCCCCAGTGGATAATGGAAGCCCCAATCCAGTCGTCGGAACAAGGCCTGATAAGAGGTGAACATGAGGCTGCCCGTTTTATCAAAACCAATATTTTTAATTATCCGATGCCTGCAGATTGGGATAACCCCCAAAGCCCAGGCCCTGAAAAAATAACCATCGCCACGGCTGCCAATGACCTGGGACAATCGCAAATAGGTGCGGAATTCCTGAAAAATGTGACCGCCAAAATCTCGGAAAAATCCCCGGCAGGTGAAAACGCCCCACACGCAAAAACAGCACTCGTACTGGCTGATGAAACCTTGATGTTGCCGGCCATTCATGCTATTCCCGAAACATGGGACAAGATTAATGTTACCTTGGGATACCCCCTCAAAAACACCCCGGCCTACGGACTGGTGGAAACATTGATGACACTGCAACAATCGATGCGCACCACCCGACAAGGAAAAACCTGGTTTTACCACCGCCATTTACTGGCATTGCTGCGTCATCAGTACATAACTACGATTCTGGGCAATGAGGGGCGCCAGCTGGTGAATAAACTGATTGCCGGGAATCAGGTATTCATTGAGAAGAGCAATATTCCTCCCAATGAATTTACCTACCGCCTCCTGGAGAAAACCGGCACCACCCAAGAGTTGACCAATTACCTTAAAGAGGTTCTGCAAACGGTGTATCAGCACCTGAAAAAAAATCCTGAAACAGCCCTTGAACGAGAGTTTGTTTACCATTTGTACCTCACCATAAAACGTCTGGGGGAGATATTGGCTGCACAGACGGAGAAGGTGAATCCCGAAACCTGGCACCGCCTGTTCCGGAAGCTGGCCGATTTTCAGACGGTGCCATTCCGTGGAGAACCGCTGAGTGGCCTTCAGGTAATGGGGATTCTGGAAACCCGGGTGCTCGACTTCGATAATCTGGTGATATTAAGCATGAACGAAGGAATATTTCCACACGCAGCCCCCCCAAACAGCTTTGTCCCATATAATCTGCGTAAAGGTTTCGGACTGCCCACCATCGATAATCAGGACTCTATTTTTGCTTACTACTTTTACCGTCTGATTCACCGGGCCAAAAATGTCACCCTGGTATGGGCATCCTCCGATGCAAAGGGCCAGGCAGGTGAAATGAGCCGTTTTTTACATCAGCTTTATTATGAGTATCCCGGAGTTGTGCAAAAAGACACCTACGTCCAGACCGTCGGAACCAAAATGGCTCCCCAAATTTTCTCGGAAAAGAATGCGGAAGTGATGCAGCAATTGGCTGTCTATTATCAGGATGGAGCAAGAGCCCTTTCGCCCAGTGCTCTAAGTACTTATATTGAATGTCCCTTGCGTTTCTATTTCAAATATCTGGTGGGGGCCAAAGAACCGGAGAATATTTCAGAAGAACTGGATCCCAGAATATTTGGAAATCTCTTTCACCAAACTGTAGAGGCCCTGTACAAGCCTTTTCTCAACAAAATGGTGACTCCCCAAATCATTGACGAGATTGCCAAACCCGAAAAGATTGCCAAAACACTGGAAAGCATTTTTGCCCATAATGTGCCATTTATCCGTCAGGACAAAAGTGTTTTTGTGGATTTACAGGGGAAAAACAGCCTGGTTTTTGAAGTACTGATGCGTTACCTTAAGGGTTTCTTCAAAAGCGAAAAACAGGATTCCCCTTTTACTCTAAAAGGACTGGAAGCCAACATGCACATAGAATTCAGCACTCCCTCGGGAAAAACCATAAGGCTGGGAGGAAACATTGACCGGCTGGACGAAAAAAATAGCATTACCCGCGTCATTGACTATAAAACAGGGCAGGGAGAAAACAAAATTGCAAACTTTGAAGACCTGTTTGACACCACCAAACACTCAAAAATCAAGGCCACCTTTCAGACATTACTATATGCCCTGATGGTGGAAAACAACGGGATCGCGCCTGAACAAATCCAGCCCGGCGTAGTGTGGATGCGCAAACTGTTTACCGACACCGACACTTCTCTATACTTGCAGGAAGGCAGACAGCAAAAAACGCCCATAACCCTTGCGCTGGCAAAGGAGGAGTACCAGGATGGTTTGGGAAAATTACTCGATGAGTTGTTTGATGAGAAAATTCCTTTCCGCCAAACCGAGCATGAGAAAAATTGTGAATATTGTGTGTATAAGGAAATTTGTTTGAAATAGGACTAAAAAATAAAGGCAGAAGGTGTCACCCCTGCCGGGGCTAATCCACCATGAAAAGTCACTTTGCCCCATGCCCTATGCCCTATGCTTCAATCGTCCAGCAAATCGGGGCGTAACTTTCGTGTGCGCTCGTAAGCTTGTTGTTCGCGCCATTCATCAATCAATTTGTCGTTTCCTGACAACAAAACATCGGGCACTTTCCATCCGTTGTAATTGGAAGGGCGTGTATAAACCGGCGGAGCCAGCAGGTTGTCCTGAAAAGAATCGGTAAGCGCTGAGGTTTCGTCGCCAATGACGCCCGGAATAACACGCACCACGGCATCAACCACCACGGCAGCGGCCAGTTCTCCCCCACTTAGCACAAAATCGCCAACCGAAATCTCGCCGGTAATGAAATGCTCTCGCACCCGCTGGTCAACTCCCTTGTAGTGACCACAGAGAATAATTATGTTGCCACTCAATGAAAGACGATTGGCCTCTTTCTGGTCGAAACGGTGTCCATCAGGAGTCATAAAAAGAATATG
>NZ_JADQBH010000279.1 GCF_016278715.1 Marinilabilia sp.
GATCTGCTTTTTCAACGATGATTATGATCTTTCAGCTTCATTGCCCATAAAAAAAGCATTCAAAGTTAAAACAAGAATAAAAAAAGTCACTCATTTCCAACCCAAACCATTCATTTAAAAATGGAATATCCCTGGTATCAGGCCATTCACAATACCAATGAATTGCAACAGGGAGACTTTATCCCCGACTGCCCTATTGTTGTTCCTCCCAACACAATAAAAGAAGATGAAGAGACGGAAATTGAAATCAGACAAATCGATTCTGTTATCTTGTCACAGTCATGCGACCTGGCCAATGATAAAGTGGAAATAGTGCTGGTTTGTCCTTTTTACCCGCTTAATACATTCATTGAGTCACTTCCTGAAGAACAAACAAGAAACAATAAAGCAAAGGATAAAATCAAACAAAACTTAAAGAAAGGCTTTTTACCCGGTTATCATTTACTGAGTAAAGAACATGATTTCTTTGATGACCATCAGGTTGTCGATTTTAGAAATGTATATGGAATTCAAAAAGAAACACTTTGTAATCTTTCTCTGAAACTTGGACAACGTATAAGGTTGCTTCCTCCATACCGCGAACATTTGTCACAAGCTTTTGCCAGATATTTTATGCGGGTAGGTCTTCCTCAGGATATAATAGTTTAGCTCTTAGCCTGGAAATAAGAGCCCCCCAACCCACAAAACCAATATGTTTTGAAACATAAACCTGTATCAATAACAAAAGCATCTCGTGCCACATCCCCCTTTCAGGCTTAACCTGTGAAAAACTTTTTATATACGGGGGGATAGGGGAGCGCAGAAGAAAACAACCAAATTTTTCAAATCCATACACCTAAGAGCCAAGAGCTAAATAAATACCGTGATGCTCTCCCGATAAACCGGGACAAGTTGTGTAACTAAAAAACCATGAACAAAATACCCGTCACCTCCCCCCTCCTCCCCCCACTCGAGGAGTTCCAACCATACCTGGAGAAAATATGGGAGTCCAAATGGCTCACCAACAACGGTCAGTTTCACCAGCAACTGGAGCAGGAATTGTGCGACTACCTGGGAGTAAAACACGTTTGCCTTTTCAGCAACGGCACGCTGGCCCTCATCACAGCCCTCCAGGCACTCCGCATTACCGGGGAAGTAATCACCACACCGTTTAGCTTTGTGGCCACCACCCACTCGCTCTGGTGGAACAACATCAAACCGGTATTTGTGGATATAGAGCCAGAAACCTTCAATCTCGATCCCGAAAAGATAGAAGCTGCCATAACTCCACAAACTACGGCCATCATGCCTGTTCATGTTTATGGCAATCCATGCAATCTGGAAGCTATTCAACAAATTGCCGATACTTACAACCTGAAAGTACTATATGACGCCGCACATGCTTTTGGAGTAGAAAAGAATGGGGAGTCTATTCTAAACTCTGGCGATTTAAGCGTTCTGAGTTTCCATGCCACCAAAGTCTTCAACACCTTTGAGGGCGGTGCCATCATTTGTCACAATGAAAAAATGAAGCAGCACATCGACGACCTCAAGAACTTTGGATTTCGTGGAGAAACGACAGTTATTGCCCCCGGCATCAATGCCAAAATGAATGAGGTACAGGCAGCATTCGGTCTGTTGCAACTCAAATACATTGATGATGCACTGGCTCGCCGTAAAGAAATTGCAGAAACTTACAGAGAAAAGCTGTCAGGAATCGAAGGCATCCGTTTTTTAAATGACCTGCCAGCCATCAAACATGCTTATTCCTATTTCCCCATCCTGGTGGATGAAACAAAATACGGCAAAAGTCGGGATGAACTCTACGAACACCTGAAAAAGCAAGATATTTTCGCTCGCAGATATTTTTACCCACTCATCAGCAATTTTCCGACCTACAAAGGACTGCCATCAGCAGCACCCGATAATCTGCCTGTAGGTAACGAAATAGCGGAGAAAGTAATTTGTTTGCCGATATATCCGGATTTGGAAATGAGTGATGTTAATAGAATTATGGAGATAATAGAAGCTCAATAAAAAATATTCCGCTTTGAACAAAAAAATCTGTGAAACTAAAAATATACAAATCATCCATAAGAAAAAACTATGTCAACATCAACATCCTTTTACTCTTCCAATGAACTGTCCACCCTTGGATTTAAAGCCCTCGGAAACAACGTTCTGATTAGCCGTTTTGCCAGATTTTATGGTATCGAAAACATGGAAATTGGAAGCAATGTCAGAATTGATGATTTTTGTATTCTTTCAGGAAAAATAAAACTGGGCTCTTACATTCATATTTCTGCGTACTGTGCCCTATACGGGCAATATGGCATTGAACTTGAAGATTATACAGGATTATCTCCACGTTGCACATTATTTAGTGCCTCTGATGATTTTAGTGGTGAGCATATGATTAGTCCAATGGTGCCAAAAAATCTTACAAATGTGCAAGGAGGCAAATTAACTCTTGAGCGGTTTACCCAAGTGGGTGCCAATACGATTATTTTACCCAATGTGACCTTAAGTGAAGGTTCTGTTATTGGTGCTATGTCATTAGTAAAACAAAATACCAAAGCTTGGATGGTGTATGCAGGTGTACCTGCTAAATTCATTAAACATCGACAAAATAATATACTTAAACTTTTCAATAAAGACAAGTTATAATATAAAAAATACACATATAATTTGCCATTGACCTATCTTAAAATTGAATAAATGATTATTCACTTAGCGCATGATGGAAGGTTTATTGACCATGTAATCAATGTATTCGAGAAAGCCTCCCCACATAAAAATATTTATTTAATAGAAGTTGAGGATATTAAACTACCTCTAAATTCCATTAAATCAAAAAATCCAAACATTAGAAAATTTAACAAACTCAATTCTGAGTTTATTAAGGAAATAGTTTTACAAAATCAACCAACATCCATAATAATACATAATTTGTTAACCTACCGAAAATTTAAATTTGATATTATTAAAAATGCACCGAAAACAATTCATTTTCACTGGATGTGTTGGGGAGGGGATTTATACCCTCATATTAATAAATATAGAAAATCACTTTATATTTATTTACCTGAAAAAAAAGAAGATACAACAATTCATATAAAATATTTAACATCACAATTACTTAGCAAATTAGCGCCCAATATATTTTATAAATTTTACCTACAAAGAAAAGGCCTTGACCATCCAAAAGCATATCAAAATATAATAAAAAAAATAAAAACTATCTCAACTGTATTACCTGATGAACAGCAGATTGTAAAAAAATATTTAAACAAAAACATACGCTATTTGCCTTTTAAGTACATCTCATTAGAAAGTGCATTACTATATGACAATTCTCCAATATGCAAAGAAAGTAATTATCTAATTGGTAATTCCGCTCATCCAACTAGTAATCATATGGACGCATTTAATCTAATTGCGAATACAAATGTTTCGAAT
Organism: Marinilabilia sp.; assembly: GCF_016278715.1. GTDB lineage: Bacteria > Bacteroidota > Bacteroidia > Bacteroidales > Marinilabiliaceae > Marinilabilia. The sequence goes on from NZ_JADQBH010000279.1 coordinate 3,439, forward strand.
ATATTTGTCCCATTATCATACGGAAATGAAGGACATAAAAGAAATGTTATATATGAAGGAAATCAGTTATTCGGAGAAAGGTTTAAACCCATATTAGAGTTTATTCCTTTAGATGAGTATAATAAAATATTGTTAAAATGTGGAAATGTAATTATGAACCAAACTCGACAACAAGCTGTTGGAAATATTGTTGCGTCACTTTGGTTTGGAGCAAGGGTCTTTCTTCGTAAAGAAAACTTAGTTTATAATTATTTTAAAAGAAATGGCATTATACTTTATTTAATGGATGATTTGCGAAAAGAAAGGAAATTGCTATCCTACAACACATTAGCAAAGCACAACAGACCTTTACTTAAAAAAATGTATTCAGAAATAGTGGTTATTTCTGAAACAAAAAACCTAATAAAGTACTTAAATCAAGCTACTTAAAAACACTTGTGTATAATCTTATATAAAAATCACCTATTTAGATTATCTATTAGGACGTTTAGACAATTAATACTTTAAACTACATGACTATAACTCAAACAGCTCCAATTGTAAGCGTATGCATGATTACATATAACCATGAGGATTATATTGCCGAAGCAATTGAGGGAGTTCTTCAACAGAAAACAGATTTTTTATTCAAGCTCATAATAGGTGAAGATTATAGCAAAGATAGTACAAGGTCAATATGTGAACAATACCAACAAAAACACCCAAAAATAATCAAATTATTGCCTAATGAAGGAGGTAATCTTGGCATGATGAATAATCTCATTCGTACACTTAAAGCTTGCGATACCCAATATATTGCCTTATGTGAGGGAGACGATTACTGGGTTAATGAGAATAAGTTGCAGCTCCAAGTTGAAATACTCAATACTAACAAAAGATTCTCATTAGTATACAGTTATCAATATATTTTACAAAATAACATATTAAACAAAAACATTAACACAAAAGCTGGAACAAAGACAAAACAAAATATTATACAAGGCTTTATTCCCCCAACCAGAACGGTGTTATTCAGAAATATAGACGGTATCAGTTCGTTTCTAAATCAGTTTCCTAATCATCCTTCAGGTGATAGATTATTATGCTATTATCTTTCCCATTATGGGGATTTTATTTGCCTTGAAGATCATACTGCGGTATATAGAATTACTAACACAGGTGTATGGACAAAACATAATAATATAGATAGGATCACCCTAAGTTTACAGTATTATTTTGATTTTTTGCACCTTGTTAATGAACCTATTTGCAAAAAATACTCTTACGATAGATTAAAAAAATTCATATATAATACCTCCAATTGGTTTACTCCGAAAAATGCTTTGATTGCATATACAATTGGAATAAAAAGATTAATTATTAAAGGATATATACTACAAACCATCATTCTAACAATACTTTCCATTAAATTCATTTATCTCATCATTTTTAACTTTTTAACTTTCAAATTCAAGAAACATTAATGGGAAGTATTTCCTTAATTATACCAGCTTACAATGTTGAGAACTTCATTGAGCAAGCTATTAAATCAGCATTTCTCCCTCAAGTAAATGAGATTTTAGTGATTGATGACAAATATCCAGATAATGCCATTTATAAGGTTAGTAAGATTGTACCACCACAACATATAAAAATAAAAATACTCAATCACCCTGATAATAAGAACCATGGAGCAGCTGCCTCTAGAAATCTAGGAATAAAACATGCCTCGTCAAAATACATAGCATTTTTAGATGGTGATGATATATTTTATCAAAACAGGTTTACCGACCAAATTAAATTTTTAGCTAAAAATAGTAAGTTTGATGGCTGTTATGGTTCTATTGATTTTTTTTTAGATGATAATAGCCTTGCTAATCAAGTTAATGCTCATACGACCGGAATAAAAGAAGATATAACATCTGAGCAACTATTTGAAACACTTCTTACTGGTAAACTGGGTCATTTCCATTTAAACTCATTGCTTGTTAAAAAGCAGGTTTTACAAGTAACTCCATTAATGCGCACTGATTTAGAGATATCTCAAGATATGGAGTGGATAACACGTTTAGCTTATCATCTTCAATTAAAAAATTTACCCTTAAATGGATTTATTGCTTCCCGAAGAGTGCATATCGAAAATCGTATCTCTAATCAAGAGAAAAGAATAATATATAGTCCGATTGCAGCAAAATACAGAATGGATTATTTTAAGGATTTACCATTATCATCAAATCAAAAAAAGCTTTTATCGGATAGTTATTTTTCAGCACAAGCCAACTTATGGAATTATAAAGAACAAGAGATAACAATATTTAATAAAATTAAATGGGTTATTACTAACTGGAAACAATATCATCAACTTATCTCACTAGAACAAATCGCGAGTTGGCTTAAATATATATTAATTAATTCATAATGCTCTTCAACTCTTTCGAATTTGCCCTATTCCTCCCCATAGTTTTTTTCCTATACTGGTTTGTTTTAAAAAACAACACCAAAAACCAAAACCTGTTATTACTAATTTCGAGCTATGTTTTTTATGGCTGGTGGGACTGGCGTTTTTTATCGCTTATCGCATTTAGCTCTGTTGTTGATTACACGGTTGGCCTAAAACTTCACAAAACACCCCAAAAGAAAAAACGCAAGGTACTATTACTCGTAAGCATCATTACCAACCTTGGGTTACTGGGATTTTTTAAGTACTACAACTTTTTTGTTGAAAGTTTTGTCGATGGCGTTTCTCTCTTTGGTTTTCATCCTTCGCCAAATACCCTCAATATCATATTGCCAGTAGGGATTAGTTTTTACACTTTCCAGACGCTCAGCTATACCATAGACATTTACAACAGGAATCTGAAACCAACCAAAGATGCCCTTTCCTTTTTTGCCTTTGTTAGTTTTTTCCCACAATTGGTGGCCGGACCTATTGAAAGGGCTTCCAATCTTTTACCTCAGTTTGTAAAAAAACGCAGATTCACCTATGAGCATGCAGCAAATGGAATGCGTCTTATACTCTGGGGCCTTTTTAAGAAAATGGTTATTGCCGATAATGCAGCCATTTTAGTCAATGAAATATTTGCCGACTATGAAACCCAATCCACCCTTGTGTTGTTCGCAGGTGCCTTTTATTTTGCCTTGCAGATTTATGGCGATTTCTCGGGGTACAGCGATATTGCCCGTGGAACAGCCAAATTGTTCGGATTTGAATTAATGATCAACTTCAGAGTTCCTTATTTTTCGAGGGATATTGCTGAATTCTGGCGCCGATGGCATATTTCGCTATCAACCTGGTTTCGCGATTATCTATATATTCCCCTTGGAGGCAGTAGAGGCACCAAATGGATGGTTATTCGTAATACAATGATTATTTTTGTTGTAAGTGGCTTCTGGCACGGGGCCAACTGGACATTCATTGTCTGGGGAGCTTTAAATGGCTTATATTTTTTACCCCTGCTATTAACCAAGCGAAACCGACACAACCTGGATACTGTTGCTCAGAACAGATGGCTGCCCAACCTGAAAGAAATAATGCAAATGAGTATTACATTTTTTGTAACCTGCCTGGTCTGGGTGTTTTTCAGAGCAGAAAATATTGATCATGCAATTAGGTATTTAGGCAAAATGACCACAAATCAGTTAATGCCTGACAATTTTTATTTTTTTCCACCGTCACTAATACTCCTTATCGGACTATTTATCTTATTGGAATGGTTTATTTTCAGGCATGATAACGCCCTGGAAAGAATTAAAACAGCCCCTATTGCTATACGACACTTTGCATATATTGCATTTGTCCTGATAATATTGTTTTTCACACCAAGTGTAGCACAAGATTTTATCTATTTTCAATTTTAACCATGAATCGTTTTATTCAAAAAGTCCTATATATTTCCATTATAACCCTTATTACTCAATTCATTGTAGGCAATGTTCTTCACGAGAAAAGAAATAAACTGGTTGAAGAAGTTTATTTCCCTGTAAAACGTTGGAAAGAATTTTATGCCCACCCGAAAAAATCAGTAGGTATGATTTTTCTTGGCTCCTCCCACTGTTACAGGAGTCTTGTTCCCAGCGTGTTTGACTCTGTTTTGAATGTAAACTCCTTCAATTTAGGAAGTAGCAGTCAATCAATTTCTACATCTTATTATGTCTTGAGGGAGGCACTTAAATTTCAAAGTCCAAAAACTGTGGTTCTGGAAATATTTCAAGGTACCATAACAAACGGGAACACTTATATTGATGTAATGCATAATTTTTCTCAAATGCAATCAAATGTAAAGTACGCAATGTTGCAAACAGTGTCGCTTAATGAAGCACTTAGTCTTGCTGCATTTCCATTAAAAAGAGTGGCCATTAACAAAGATCAAATTCTATTGAACAAAAAGGTCTTACCCGACACAACCAGAGCACAATACTCTATATATTACGATAAAGGCTATGTAGCTACGTTTTCAAAGAACATTTTTCAATTCGCAGAACAAGAGATTGAACCCAATGCACCATTTTCCATCAATGACCTTCAACTAGAATATTTACATAAAATAAACCAACTATGTCTCGATAATCAGATTAAATTAATAGCGGTAACCCAACCCTTACATCCAGCTTACTGGAAAAACCATCCTGAAAAAGAAATATATGACGAAATCTCAAATACTCTCAATGAGTTGAGCATCCCCTATTACAATTTAAACCATACACATCCTCTTCCAGCTGAGTTTTTTTATGATGCAGGCCATATTTTGCATCAGGGCGCCATATTGTTTTCAAGAGATGTTGCAAATTTGTTAGAACAAAATCAGTAACTGAAAAAACTAATCACCACAATGCTCATCTCCATAATCATTCCCGCCTACAACGTCTCCCCCTACATCAAAGAATGTATCCACTCGGCCTTTGAACAAACATATCCTCAAATTGAAGTCATTTGCATCGACAACAACAGCACCGACGATACCTGGCAAAAGCTGGAGCAACTTATACTACAATACCCGCAACTCATCGTCGACAAAGAAATGAAACCGGGCGCCCCCGCGGCTCGCAACAAAGGCTTGCAGTTAAGCAAGGGAGAATGGTTGCAGTTTCTGGATGCAGACGATTTACTGAAGCCCGAAAAAATAGCGCACCAGGTGGCGCTTATCAACAACTCGCCAGCTGTCGATGTCCCCTTTATCGCGGCCACCTGCCTGAAACGAGACCTTAAGGGCAATGAAACCAAAGCTAGCCTAAACAAAGAACATCCTTTCAAAAGTCTCTTTGCAACCCAACTTGGCAATACCTGCGCCAATCTCTGGAATCGTTACTACATCGAAAAAATCAATGGGTGGGACGATTCACTCAAAAGCAGCCAGGAAGCCGATTTGATGTTCCGCCTTTTACAGGTAAAAGATGAAGTATTCTACGATGATGAACCGCTAACCATAGTAAGAGAGCGGCCGGAGGGGCAAATTTCGCAAAGCAATCACACAAAAAAATGGATCCGCTATTTCGAAAAAAGAGTGGAAATGCTTCACTGGATTGCCGAAAACAAACCGACATTATACGCACAGGAAAAATGTTTCTTTGAAGACACGCTTTTCGAAATCCTGAAAATTATAGCCAATGAAAATTTTCAAGTAGCCAATTCATTGTATAAAAAACATCTTAAAGGGTGCTACAAACCCTCAGCTAGTCAAGAGCATTCCACAAGGGGGTATTTGGTGTTGTATCGGTTTTTGGGGTTTAGGGGAGCGGAAGTGGCCAGGAGGTGGTTAGGCAAATAGGCGAGTAGGGGATTAGGGGATAAAAATACTGGTAAATTAAGACATTTGAATGTTTCAATATAAAAGAATCGCGCGGTGGAAATACCCCCTTTAGGGGGCCAGGGGGTGAGGGACGGAGAAGGTAAAAGAATATTTCAAGATGAAAGCCTAACATCTACAAGCTAAATGCTATGAGCTTCCCCATCCCCCTACCCCACTAACTCCTTTCAGCATCCCTATATTTATCGAAGGATAAGCCCTGAAAGGGAAAACCGGCAACCTGCAATTCACAGTAAAATAACACATACGAATGTTACAAATCAAAAGAAACTGAGCGGTGGCGTATCCCCTTTAGGAGGCCAGGTGGTGTGCGTAGGAAGGAGATAACCAACCCACAGTAAACAGCAGTTATTACAAACAAATAATTCAAGCTAAAAATAAGAATATGCCCAATCATCCACAAAGAATAAAAATACTCCTTGTATTTGGCACCCGCCCCGAAGCCATTAAAATGGTGCCATTAATAAAAGAATTTGAAAACCACCAGGATATATTTGAAACAAAAATATGCGTAACCGCTCAACACCGCGAGATGCTTGATCAAGTATTGAAGTTATTCAATATTAGCCCCGATTTCGACCTTAATCTTATGAAGCCGGGGCAGGACTTGTACGATGTTACTGCAAAGGTTCTCATCGGCATGAGGAACATTTTATCTGAATACAATCCACAGGCAGTTTTGGTGCACGGCGACACAGCTACTTCAACAGCAACTGCACTTGCTGCCTACTACCAACAAATACCGGTAGGTCATGTAGAGGCAGGTCTGAGAACCAACAACATCTATAGTCCGTGGCCCGAAGAAATGAACCGTCAGTTGACAGGAAGAATCGCCACTTGGCACTTTGCGCCCACTCCTTGGGCTGCCAATAATCTTTTGAAAGAAAACATCAGTCAGGAAGCCATTACTACCACTGGTAATACCGTTGTGGACACATTGCATTTGGCTGTTGACCTCATTAAAAAGGATTCACAGAAACAAAAGAACCTAATAGCAGATTTAAGCAAACATATCCCGGATTTGAAAACCATTATCAAAACAAATAAAATAATTTTGGTAACCGGTCACCGACGCGAAAACTTTGGTGAAGGCTTTTTGAATATTTGTAGTGCCATCAAAGAAATTGCAACCAACAACCCCGATACAACATTTATTTATCCGGTACATCTCAATCCCAATGTTCAGGAGCCGGTAAATAAAATACTTGGGCAGGAAAACAACGTATTCCTGATACCCCCACAGGATTATCTTCCATTTGTTTTTCTGATGCAAAATGCAAATATTGTACTCACGGACAGCGGAGGCATACAGGAGGAAGCACCCGGCTTGGGAAAACCGGTACTGGTAATGCGTGATACCACCGAAAGGCCCGAAGCTGTAGAAGCTGGCACTGTAAAACTGGTTGGCACCGACAAGCAGGTTATTGTTGATGAAGTGGAAAGACTCCTAAATGACCGCGAGCATTACAACCAAATGGCAAAAGCGAATAATCCTTATGGCGATGGAAAAGCAGCTGAGAGGATTGTGGAGTTTCTGCTTAGGAAATTAGGCGAGTAGAGATTTTGAACAATATTATTTCATTCGAATGTTACAAATTCATTGGAATCGCGCGAAGGAGGTTCCCCCTTCAGGGGGCCAGGGGGTAGCGCGGCGGAGAAACAAACAAATGTTCCAATCTAAAACCCTATGAGCTATAAATTACTCCCCCCTCCCTGCACCCCTCTAACTCCCCTAAAGGGAAGAACCGGGCTAACCCGCGGCTCATAAGATTTTGATACATTCGATGGTTACGATGAAAAACAGTTCGCGCGGTGGCGCACCCCCTTTAGGGGGCCGGGGGGTGTTCGCGAGGAGATACTAAAAATTATTTAAATACCCAATCAATGCCTATAGACAACCGGGTCAACATGTTCTTTAATGCCAAACCACACATTTTCGAAAAAGCAAAAGGTCTACGAAAAAATATGACGCCGGCTGAACTTAAGCTTTGGGAATATATTAAAGACAATCAAATTTTAGGATTAAGATTCCGCCGCCAACACCCAATAGACATTTTCATAGCTGATTTCTACTGCCACAAAATAAAACTGGTTGTTGAGATAGATGGAGAAATACATAATAACAAAGAAAACTGTGATTACGATGAAAATCGGACTGCAGAGATGCAACGGTACGGAATTATTGTAATAAGGTTTACGAACGAAGAAGTGATTAATGATATCAATAGAGTCTTACTCCTCTTAAAGAAAAAATGTAGGGAATTGATGAAATAAAAATTTTACAAAATCATAAGACTTGCGCGGTAGAGGTTCCCCCTTCAGGGGGTCAGGGGGTGAGTCCAGGAGCATACAAACAAATTATTCAAAATAAAACCTATACCCCTCTTTCCCGCACCCCTCTAACTCCCCTAAAGGGGAGAACCAACCATACCCGCAATCCACAGGAAATTAATACAAACGAATATTGTAGTTTAAAAGAAACGGTGCGGCAGCGTACCCCCTTTAGGGGGCCAGGGGGTGAGCGAAGGAGCATACAAACAAATTATTCAAAATAAAACCTATTCCCCCCTTTCCTGCACCCCTCTAACTCCCCTAAAGGGGAGAACCGGGCTATCCCGCAATACAAAGCAGATTAATCCAAACGAATGTTATAAATATTAAAGAAATCGCGCGGTAGAGTACCCCCTTTAGGGGGCCAGGGGGTGAGCGAGAGGAAGAAGGTGCAAGTAAAAACTTTTCACTTTTCCCTACAATTTCAATACTTTAGCCCCCAGCTAAAAAAACACAAATCACCATACATGGAAACACCAAAAGTCACTACCATAGGAATGGGCTACATCGGCCTGCCCACGTCTGCTGTTATGGCAGGTAAAGACATAAGAGTCAACGGGTGCGATGTTAACCCCAAGGTGGTAGAAACCATTAATGCCGGAAACATACACATTGTGGAACCCGGACTTGATGCTCTTGTAAAAAAAAGTGTGGAAGCAGGTAATCTTAAGGTTTACAGAGAACCTCAACCCGCAGATGTTTATTTAGTAGTAGTCCCAACACCTTTTAATCAGGATCATCAGCCCGACACCTCCTTTGTGGAAGCTGCAACTCGCAGCATAATTCCAATATTAAAGAAGGGTGATCTTTTTATTATTGAGTCCACTTCACCGGTATTGACCACCGAAAAGATGGCTGAAATAGTTTTCTCTGAACGTCCAGAACTCAAGGAAGAAATTTCTATAGCTTATTGTCCCGAGAGAGTTTTGCCAGGCAATGTGCTTTACGAACTGGAACACAACGACCGTGTAATTGGTGGCATTGACGAAACATCCACCCAAAAAGCCATTGAATTTTACCGTCTATTTGTAAACGGGAAATTACACCCCACCAATGCCCGCACAGCCGAAATGTGCAAACTCACTGAGAACAGCTCCCGGGATGTACAGATTGCTTTTGCCAACGAATTATCCATTATATGCGATAAAGCAGGAATCAACGTATGGGAGCTGATTGAGCTGGCCAACAAACACCCAAGAGTAAACATCCTTCAACCCGGCTGCGGTGTTGGCGGCCATTGCATTGCGGTTGACCCATGGTTTTTGGTTTCTGATTATCCCGAGCACGCCCATGTCATTCGTCAGGCCAGAGAAATTAACGACTATAAAGCCGAATGGAGTGTTGAAAAAATACTTGGTGCGGCCCGTCAGTTTGAAATAGACCACGGACGACAACCGGTAATCGCCTGTATGGGACTGGCTTTTAAGCCCAACATTGACGATTTGCGCGAATCGCCAGCCAAGTACATAGCATCAAAAGTTGTTGCCGAAGCAAGGGGTGAAGTTCTCATTGTGGAACCTAACATTCAAGATCACCCTAGTTTTACCCTCACACAATATATGCAGGCTTACGAAAAAACTGATATTATTGCCTGGCTTGTAAATCATAAGGAATTTCCGGTCATAAAAAAGGATGAACAAAAAATTGAACTTGATTTTTGCGGTGTAAGAAAATGAAAATCGGCTTTCTCACATTTAATGAACCGGTAAACGGGGTTTACATCAGTCAGGTAATAGAGGTTGCTAAACAACTAAAATTACAAGGTCATGATATAGAAATCATTGCCTTTTTTTCTTTACGTGATTTCACTAAAAATAAAAAAATAATAAAACAGCACTTCACCAATTCTTTTGTAATTCCTTCATTTCCCAAATTAAGATATTGGAAAATTAACAAATTATGGTTTTGGCTATTTAAAGCAAAATTCAACAAGAAAGAGGTACTAATCTGTCGGGGGCCATTATCTGCTAATCTGGCCATAAACAATACAACAAGGAGCCGAATAATTTATGATGGACGTGGCGCCGTGTGGGCAGAACAACAAGAATACGGGGTTTATGATGGCTCAGGAATAGAAAATGATCTATTCGAAATTGAAATGAATGCGGTGACCCAAAGTCACAGGCAAATCGCAGTTTCTTCAGAACTTATAAATTACTGGAAAGAAAATTTTAATTATTCAGGAAATTCAGCTACTGTTGTGCCCTGCACTCTTAATACTGCCAGGATAAGTTCTGTCTGTTGCATCTCAGATGATTTAAAATCATTTTTTGAACACGCCAATCTACAAAACTATACAATTACTGTTTTTGCAGGGGGGAATGGGAAATGGCAACAATTAGATAAAGTTTGTGAATTTGCCTTAGGATCAATAGAAAAACAGGAATCTTCCGCTTTTTTATTTTTATGTCCACCCGAAGAAAATATTCAGAATTTAAAAGATAAATATCCCCCAAGAGTCTTTAATACCCTTGTATCTCCTGATTTGGTTCATACAATACTATCAAAATGTGATTATGGCATTATTTTGCGGGAGCAGAACACAACCAATAAAGTGGCTTCTCCGGTAAAAGTGGCTGAATATCTTTTCGCTGGATTAAAAGTAATCATCAGTCCAAACGTTGGTGATTATTCCAATTTGGTTAAGGAAAATAACCTTGGAATAATTTGGACTTCAAAAAGTGAAATTCCCGACTTACCCAAACCCGGTATTGCAGAAAAACAACAAAATATCTTTTTTGCAGAAAGGAACTTAAGTAAAACAGCTGTGGATTATACACAACTAACTCAACCTTAATACCGCAAAAACTATAAATATCAAAATTGTTAATAACAGTTTTTTAATTAATATGCACATAGCCCTCCTCACCGATGGCATCTACCCCCACATCATGGGTGGCATGCAAAAACACAGCTACTACCTGGCCAAATATCTGGCCCGTGCCGGAGTTAAAGTAGATGTGTACCATGCCATTCCCGAGGGGCAACAATTACCTAGTCAGCCGGAAGGATTTTGTGACGAAGAATTAAAAAACCTTCAATTTTTCCCGGTGCACTTTCCCAAATCCGGTAAATTCCCGGGACACTATATTAGAGATAATTACCGCTATTCCAAGCGAGTTTTCAAAGAGATCTCAAAGCAACCATCGCCTGATTTCATTTATATCCAGGGGTTTTCGGGATGGAAGGTATTGACCAAGGGCATGGAGCATGAAGCATGGAGCAACATTAAAACCGGCATTAATTTTCATGGCCTAAACATGTTTCAGAAAAGTGCGACTTTCTCTGAACAATTAAAAAAATATTTATTTCGTCCTTTTGTAATAAAAAATTTAAAGTATGCAGACTTTATTTTTTCTTTAGGAGGAAAATTAACACCCATCATCAAGAACATCGCTGACAAGAAACAAATAATAGAACTACCAATTGGAATAACAAACGACTGGCTTACTCCTGAAATTATTCAAAATAATAACACCCTTAAATTTTGCTTTATTGGACGTTATGAAAGGCTTAAAGGAATTGAAGAACTCCACTCCGTCCTTCAGCAGCTCATAGAAGAGGAGCATATTTTTGAATTCCATTTCATAGGCCCTATTCCAAAATCCAAACACCTAAAACCTAATAACCTATTGCTTCCTTCGCTCACCCCCTGGCCCCCTGAAGGGGAAAAACAACCCGCGTCCAAAACAACTAATCACCTACTGGCCTATTCCCCTAATAACCTAATTCCCTACTCGCCTAATCCCCTAATATCTTACCACGGTGTTATCCATGACGAAACAAAAATCCAACAAATTCTCCGGGAATCCGACGTACTTGTCTGCCCTTCCTGGAGTGAAGGTATGCCCACCGTTATACTGGAAGCCATGGCAAGTGGCTGTGCCATCATTGCCTCTGATGTTGGCGCAGTAAGTGAGCAGGTCAACAAAGAAAATGGCATCCTGATTGAACCTGGCAACAAAAGGGAATTAAAAGAAGCAATGGAGACTATGCTCAATATGGATAATGAAAAACTACTGAAAATGAAGAAAATGTCAGTAAATAGAATAAAAGAGAAATTTTTGTGGGAACAGGTGGCGGAACGAACGATTCAGGTGATTAAGGGATTAAGCCAATAGGCAAGTAGGCAATTCGTCTTACTGTACCACTAAAAAAAGTATATAATACCATGACAAACACACTCACGCGCATTTTAAAGAATAACACATTCTTTTATTCTTTGCTAATAATTACTGGTGCTTGGCATGTATGGAGTCTGATTTACAGTCCCCTCCCCTGGTTTGACGAAACATTTTTTGTTTCTATAACCAAATCCTTGTTAAAAGGAAATGGTTTCCTGCTCGAAGTTTGTCCCATTCAAACTGAGGGCAAAGAAGTTTTAACATACGGCCCAATCTATTTTTTGCTTACCGGGCTGTCCTTTCTGATCTTTGGTACCGGTATCTTTCAATTTCGGATAGTATCTTTGCTTTTTGCAGTATTATCTATAGTTGTCTTCAGCCGAATCTCATTAAAACTGAATTTAGGCAGAAGAATTACCCGTTTCTTGGTACTGCTTTTAATATTTGACGTAATAACCGTACAAAATAGTCACAGCGGCCGGATGGATATGGTGGCCTTATTTTTCGGAATGATAGCTTGGTGGTCATATGTTCAACCCCGAAAAAATATTAGATACATCATCATCATGGCTGTTAGCGGAGTAGCAGCGGTGCTGACCACTCCCCGCATTGTGGTGGTGGTTTTCCCCTTGTTTATCTATGCCCTGTTCCGGTTCATCCAATCAAAAAATTTTTTGCGTGCAAGTCTTATCACCCTGCTGCCTGCATTCGTCTATCTTATGTGGATTGTACTTGCCTTTGGCTCTACCAGGGGGTTCATCGAACACTTTACAGGTCCTGCCATAAAGGATACCGATGCCGCCAACAGTATATTCAACTATATGGGAGGTAATCTATACATTCCTTTTCACCAATGGCCATTGATCACCACCGCCCTCTTGTCAGCGGCCTTAATGATCTTTAAAAAGCAAAAGCTTTCCTTACTGTTTTTGATAGCACTTCCCATCGTTACTTTTTATGTAGTGGTGACCGATACCGGCGCCTACAGCGCGCTGATTATGCCTTTCTGGTATTTGGTTGTCGGGTTTGGATTACAAATTACACTTGATAAAGAAAATAATAAAGTAAGCCGTATTAGTATATATGGCCTGGTACTTATCACCGTCCTGTGTAATACCGGCATTTTTGCCCTCAAAGCAGCCACCATAGTAGGCAGCCAGCAAGAACGGGATCCACGTCCTCTTCAGGAATGGGTCAACAAAAACATACCTGAGAATTCAAAAATAGTGGGCGACGACCGCTATTATTACGCTTGCATACTAAACCATTGCGACTATCAATACATCGACCGGGTCAAAGACCATGCTACCCGGGCCAGGTTTCACGTCACGAAATACCAACCTGATTTTCTATTTATCTCAAATCAAACCACTCAGTCTGTTATTGATGCCTATAAAAAAGAATTCCACTTTCTGGATACGAAAAGTTATACCCCAGAAAATAATAATTCATTGATTTCAAAAACAATTAAGTTATTACCCGTTACAATTCAATCAAGCTACGAAGGAACTTTAATCCGGGTAAAAACCAAAAATTCGACACACCAACCAAATTTGAATAGACAGGCACCGAACAACATGGACGCTTATTTTCAAAAGTCTGCAGATGAAAATTAAAAACATTTGCCTCAATCTGCAAACGTACAAATGAACGAAGCAACCAACAATTTCGGATAAAAAAATAACAACTCAAAAAAATCATTCCCCAATGGGCTACCTCTACATCTTCGCCTGCATTTTTTTCACCGTTTATGGCCAGTTGGCCATAAAATGGCGGATGAACCTGAAAGGCGAATTACCGGCCGAACTCTCGGAAAAGGTTATTTTCATGTTAAAACTGTTTCTTGATCCATGGTTGCTCAGTGGCTTTGCCGCAGCTTTCATTGCCAGTCTGTTTTGGATGGCCGCCATGACCAAATTTGAACTATCCTTTGCTTATCCGTTCATGAGTCTTTCTTTTGTACTGGTCTTTTTCCTTAGTATTTTTATCTTTGGAGAGTCATTTACCTGGGGAAAAGTATTCGGGCTGTTACTTATTATTGCAGGAATTATTGTTACTGTTAAGTTATGAAGAAACCCTATATATCAATTGTTGTTCCACTATACCGGTGTGGTGCTACTGTCACACAACTAACCCGTCGCCTGACAGAAAGTCTAACACCTTTAAAAACTGATTTTGAAATTATACTTGTCAATGATGCAAGTCCTGAAAATGATTGGGAAATTGTAGAAAAAGAAGGATCTTTCAACCAACATATCAAAGGAATCAATCTTTCCAGAAATTTCGGACAGCACTACGCCATCCATGCCGGGCTAAATTATTCAAGCGGTGAATGGGTGGTTGTAATGGATGGGGATTTACAAGACCGTCCTGAAGAAATACCCGGTTTCCTGGAAAAAGCTAAAGAAGGTTTTGATATTGTTTTAGGAAGAAGAGTGGAGCGACAGGACAATTTTTTCAAGAAGAAAATGTCCAAGTGGTTTTACAAAACATTAGCATACTTAACCGAAACAGAACAAAATGCAGAGGTCGCCAACTTTGGAATTTATCATAGAAAAGTGGTAGATGCCATATTGTCAATGAAAGATAAAACCCGCTATTTCCCTGCAATGGTAAAATGGGTTGGTTTTAAGCGTACTGAAATCCCTGTAAATCATGTAGCACGTGAGGAGGGCAAAAGCGGCTATAATTTTAAAGCTTTATTAAATCTGGCCCTCAACACCATTTTATCCTTCTCGGATAAACCACTAAGATTAACCGTCAAGCTGGGCATATTTATCTCTTTTTTCTCATTTCTTTTTGCCATCTTCACTTTCATAAGAGCAATTACCGGATACATTGAAGTTTCAGGCTACAGTAGTCTTATTATTTCCATTTGGTTTTTATCAGGTATCATTATAACTTTGCTTGGAATGCTTGGTTTATATATTGGCCGCACATTTGAACAGGTAAAGGACCGGCCTGTATTCATCGTTAACCAAACCATAAATATTGAACAGTGATTGAATATCTAGGTTGGGATTCTCAGTTTTTTAATCTTAAGATAGGTAAGGTTGAAATCACTTCACTTTCTCTTTCATTATTCCGGGAGATTTTTTATTCAAAAGAAAAAAACAATTATGACCTCATATATCTTTTTTCAAACACCATCGAAAGTGACGCTGATAAAGAATTAAAAAGAAAAGCTCTTTTCCCCATTGATAAAAAAATTGTTTTCACAAAAGAAGTAAGTCGCATAGATAACTTGCCGGAAAATATTCATCCCTTCAATGGGGAGTTAAATATACCCTTATTAGACCTGGCTTTTCTTAGTGGCCACGAAAGCCGATTTAAAAAAGACCCACGACTTAACCACAAATTTGAATTACTTTACAAATTGTGGATTCAAAAATCAATTTCAGGTGAAATGGCAGATGCTGTTTTTGTTGCACAGGCAGGTGCTATCACAGAAGGATTTGTAACAGCGCGAAAGAAAGAAAAACACGGTCAGATTGGTCTTATCGCTGTAGCTCCGGAAGCACAAGGGAAAGGAATAGGCTCAAAACTGATGCAAGCGGCAGAATACTGGTATTGGGAAAATAATCTTAAAACCTGTTCAGTGGTTACCCAATTGGTTAATGTAGGAGCCTGCGCCCTGTATGAGAAAAATAATTATGCTAAAGAAAGTGTTGAATTGGTTTTTCATATTTAAATCGGTTGGGGATTCTACACACTATCCAAGCCCTGTCAACCTCCTAGAAATGGCAACTCCCCCTTCCTGCAAAGTGCATTTATATTGGAAGACTTCAAGAGAACAAATAACTAAACCAGAGAAATAGCGCTAAAATAGAAATAGAAAAAACTAGCTATCAACAGGATACATGAACACCTCCCAAACAATTTATTTTCCCAACTTAAATGGTCTACGTTTTATAGCTGCTTTACTTGTTATAATCCATCACATTGAACAGTTCAAAGCCATATTCAATCTTCCTTCCTATTGGGCAGGGGATGAATTTATTTCCAAATTTATTTTCATAGTTGGTGGGCAGGGAGTCATTCTTTTCTTTGTACTTAGTGGGTTTTTAATTACCTATCTTTTATTAGCGGAAGAAGAAAAGATAAAAACCATTAAAATAAAAAAATTTTATTTACGAAGGATACTTCGAATATGGCCTTTATATCTGCTAATCGTGCTTTTTTCTCTTTTTGTTTTTCCACATATAGACTTATTAAACATCCCTGACTACCCGATAGAAGTGGTACAATCAAATATAGAATTAAAACTACTCCTTTACCTCTTCTTTTTTGCTAACCTTGTGCTAGCATTTTTTGGAATAATACCCTACGCTTCACAAACATGGAGTATTGGAACAGAGGAACAATTCTATCTCCTGTGGCCTGTGGTTATCCGTTATATAAAAAAGAACAGACTAATTTTAATGATAGGCATTGTTGTCTTATATAATTTTATCCGATTTTTCTTGGCATCATCCCTTTCTCATTCAATTCCATTTCACACAATATTGCGAGAGTTTTGGGCTGGTTTTAAAATAGATTCAATGGCTATTGGAGGTTTTTTTTCAGTTCTCCTGTTTTCAAACCCTCTTCCATTTCTTTTAAACTTAGTAAGAAAAAGATTTGTGTTTAATATAGCCATCTTATTCGTTTTCATTAGTTATATTTTTGGAATTTATTATCCATATTTCAATAATATACTATATTCAGGCTGTTATGCTGTTATCATATTGAATTTTGCAACCAATCCAAATATAAAAATCAGCCTGGAAAATAATTTATTTAATTCCTTAGGCAAAATCTCGTATGGGCTATACATGCTCCACCCCATAGCTATCGTGTTAACCATAAAGTTTGCAAAAAGTTATGAGCTTTTAACCAATTGGTTTTTATATCCAGCAAGTATCTTATTAACTGTTATATTAGCCAATATAAGTTATTACAGATACGAAAAGTTTTTTTTAAAGTTTAAATCAAAATTTGCTATTATAAAGAGCGGTAATAAATAACACAAGCTTACCAATATAACTCCGATGAGAGAACGACAAATAAAATAGAGTATAATCAATATGTAATAACATAACAGGTGAATGTCCTTAAAGAGAAGGAAGACAATATAACAAAACAGCTGTTAATTACCCCATCCCACGCCCCTTTTGACTCCCCTTGGAAAGGGTACCCGAACCCGCGACATGTATTAACATAGGTTCCTATCAAGATAAAAGAAACTGTGCTGTGGATTCCACCTTAAACGGGGTTAGTAGTAGAGCGCAGGGGGCATTCAACCAAATGTTTCATACAATTATTTCAAATAGCTGTTAAATAACAGTTTAAAGTTACTCATCCCAGTACCTCTCTGACTACCCTAGAAGGGAGCACCACTTAACCAGCAATGCTTATGAATTTGATAAATTTCAATGATATAATAACAATATATATCGGCACGCATGGGGGGCTCCTTTATAGGGGTTAGCTAACAGCTAGCCAACCCCAAATCACCCAACTTTCATTATAATTAGTACAATCCTTTTTTATAACACAAAGCCCTTTAATGATAAATTTCAACAAACCCCACATAACCGGCAAAGAAGTCCATTACATCTACGATGCGGTAGCCACAGGACACATCAGTGGCAATGGCAAATACACCAAGCTGTGTCAACAATATTTTGAAGAACGCTGGGGCTTCAAAAAAACACTGCTAACTACCAGCTGTACCGATGCACTGGAAATGGCAGCTCTTTTGCTTGATATTCAACCCGGCGATGAAGTGATCCTCCCCTCCTACACTTTTGTAAGCACTGCGCTGGCATTTGTTCGTCAGGGGGCAGTGCTGCGATTTGTGGACAGTCGTAATGACCATCCAGGAATAGATGAATCACAAATAGAATCGCTTATTAACTCCAAAACCAAAGCCATCGTTCCAGTACATTATGCAGGTGTGGCCTGCGATATGGGGAAAATAATGGAGATTGCTAACAAGTACAATATTTTTGTGGTAGAGGATGCAGCACAGGGGATCGATAGTTATTTCAAGGGTCCCTCCCTAACCCTCCCCCTCGGCTCCATCGGCCACCTCGGTTGTTTCTCCTTCCACGAAACCAAAAACATACAGTGTGGTGAAGGCGGATTACTGGCTATTAATGACGACCGCTTCCTCCGTAGGGCAGAAATTATTTGGGAAAAAGGCACCAACCGTGCAGAGTTCTTCCGCGGAGAAGTCAATAAGTATGGCTGGGTAGATACAGGCAGCAGTTTCCTGCCAGGTGAGGTGACTGCTGCATTCCTTTGGGCTCAGCTGGAAGAACTGGAAAAAATACAAA
>NZ_JADQBH010000290.1 GCF_016278715.1 Marinilabilia sp.
TATCTTTTCAGAAAACACGATGCATCTCTAAACACAGACTGAAAAGCCTGCTCCACTTTATCTGCAACCGAAACATCATTTATAGGAAATGGCATTTCATGCGAATATTTAAAGTCAAAATCGGCCACGGCAACATTTTTGCATTGCCCCATACAAAAAGTATCTAAAATAGCACGACCGGGAATTACTTTATCAAGTTTCAACCCCAAAGCCCTTACTCTGTTCGCTAATGACTTTAATTTATATTCCCGTTCAGGGCGAAAGTTCTCCAGAGATATCATTGACAAGAAAACCTCACGAATGGAATTCCCAAAAGGTTTGAACAATTCAAACAAGCTGTTGGAAGATCTCACCAATTCGAAACTTCTTACAAATCCCTGTAACGATTCAAAGGCTTTGTTGTCCAAAATAGTTCTGGATCTGGCATCCATCTGGTCAAAAGTCGCTCCCCCGCAAAACAAAAAAGCTTTGCTGGTAGAAAACAGACCTGATGGATTGGCCATCAAAAGTATTTCGGTTACCAAAGCCCCAATAGAGTAAGAAAAAAAATCGACTCCAGTTCCGGCTTTAAACAACGGGTGAATACCTGAACGGATCTTCGCAGTAAGTTCGACTATGTCCAGAATACTTTGCAGGCCGGAAGAGATAAAAACTTCAGGAGACCGGTCAACCCGGGAACTCAGTGCAACATTTGCAAAAGAACTATTCTCTATGGCCCCATAGCTATCCCTGCGCTTTCTTAAAACTTCACTCATTTTTCTGGGATAAGACCAGGCTTCAGGCGACCGGTTCATGTGATTTGCCAGGGGAAACAAAATAACTGGAGCTCCTGTCCACTCAGCAAGTTTATAAGCCCAAAGAAGGTACTTTCCCCACTTTCGTTCATTCAAACCATGCAAAAGGACTATAGCATTAGCATTTTCTTTTCTTTTTACAGGCTCAAAAATAGCATATCTAAATAACCGATTGAAATAATTTTCAGAGGCCAACAACCCGTCTCCCAAGTCTTCAGCCAAGACACTATCGGGTGCTGACAGATGAAATCGGCTCCCCTCATAATTTGATTCGAACGGATAGGTATAAAAAACAACATCCCGATCAATTTGTCCAAAAGGTTTTGAAAGGTCAAATCTGCTAAAAAGTGTTTTCTGAAGTTCAAAAAGCAATCCCATAGACAAAGGTTTATTTTACAAACATTCTGCTGGAACAAATAAACATCAAAAAAACACAATCAGAACTCTAAATGTAGTAATCAACAATAGTTTGGGATAAATGGGAACCAGCCTGGGATGAATGAAAAGTAAATGGGGTGAATGAACCCACCCTAACTGCAAAAAATAATCAGTCCGGAAAAATGAATATACAATTGAAAAAGATCATTAATTTTGAAACACTAAAACAAAGGGCCAGAACACATACAATCTTGTCAAAAAATCAGGTTTCTTTATAAAAACGAAAACACCGTTAGTGTAATATAAACAATAAAATAGCTGAAGTCTGACAAATATCACTATTTTTGGCCATCATTTAGCAGTTGAAAATCAAGCTTTAAACCGTTGGTATTATATAAAAGACAATGAAAAAAGGTCCAAAATTGATACCCTACTATTTTGTCACAAAAAGGAATACTGTGTTACAGGTCCTGTTTGCGACGCTTTTCGCTTATGTTTTTATAAATATCTACAGACCATTCGGTTCCGGGGAATGGTACAACATAAGCTCTGGAGAATTTATATTCTATTCAGGATTACTGGTCATTGTGGGCATGCTGGTTGTTTTGATAAGCCGTGTCATCCTGATGTTCCTTGTAAAAAGGAAAAAACCAGTAACCGTTCGCTATTACATACTGATGATTGCAGGAGAAATTCTTCTAATGGCAGCCATGTATGGGTTTCTGGAGAAATTCACAATGAACGACCCCCGAAGTTTTGGGTTTCTCTTTTACCTGGCCTTACAAAACACGGCCTTAATTTTACTAATACCCTATGTCATCAGTCTGCTTTTTTTTGCCTGGAAAGAAAAAACCATCAGCCTCAACAACCTTCTGAATCAAATGAAACATTCGTCCAATTTCATTTCGTTTCATGACGACAAAGGTGTACTGCGAATATCACTGAAACTGGATGACCTCCTCTATCTGGAGTCATCAGACAATTATGTTTCCATCAAATATATTCATAACAACAACCCCAAATCAGTACTCATCAGGAATACACTGAAAAATATTGAACAGAAATTTGAGAACTCTACTTTGCTAAGGTGTCATCGGTCCTATGTAGTGAATACCAAAAGAGTTGGCATGGTTAAAAAAGAAGGGAACACCATGAATTTACTGATTGAAAGTCCGAATAATGAAAAAATCCCGGTATCAAGAGGTTATCAAACTTTGGTAAAGGATTTCTTTGATCAAAAGTACAAATAACAAGCAATTTGCATTGCAACAAAACCAGACCTAATGTACAAAGTTGTAATTGTCGATGATGAGCCAGGCGCACTCTCCGTTTTAAGCAAAATGGTTAACGAATTTTTTAATTTTGAAGTAATCGGGAAATTCTCCTCTCCCGACCATCTTGTTGAAGAAATTGGAAAACTGAGACCTGATGTTCTTTTTCTGGACATTCATCTGGGCTCAAAATCGGGTGTTGAAATTGCGAAAGAATTGTATCAAAACCGCTGTACAACACAAATTGTATTCGTATCTGCTTATGAGCAATACGCACTCAAGGCATTTGAATACAACATTATTGACTACATCCTGAAACCGGTAAGTCGTGAACGATTACAAAAATGCATCGAGAAGATTGAAAATTCTTTTACCTCACATGCCAATGAACAACCTATGCCCCAAAATGGAGTCAACAAAAATGACCATCAACTCATTCGCTTCAACACGCAATCGGGGTTCTTGCTTGTAAACCCCCGGGATATTGTTTTTCTGGAGGCCGATCATGTTTACACTAAAATTGTGATGGAAAAAGAAAGTGGCCACTATGTAGCTCAAAACATCGGCAAAATCCTTTCGTTAATAAATTCCGGTAGTTTTATCAGAATATCCCGGTCACACGTAGTCAACACACGATTTTTAAGAGAAGTCAATCGTACCAACAAAAAGTGTGTAATGTTTGATGGAAACTCTGAAGTAGGATTAAATATTACCAAAACCGGAATGAAAACACTGGATGCTTTTTTTGGATAAATGTTTTTTAATCACATAAGAGAATAATAAGGAGATTAAACCATATAAGGCAAATTAACAATTTACTTATATAAAGCACCCCGGTCAAAAGGGCGAGAGGCAGGAGCCATCAGGTGCAGCATATTCTTTGCAAGCAAAGCTGCAGAACCGAAGCCGATCCGCCATTTCCAGGAATTAAACTAACTCCATTTTACGACAGAACCACATAACCAACAAAGCCATATTAATTTAAAATTCTAAGTGGTTTTTGTTTGGGAACAAATGCTTAAGATACATAAGAGATTTAGGTATATAGGCATTTTGTGTATTGCGATTTAGATTTTTGAATTGCCAAACCGCTAACAAAAAACCCTATTTTGAGATGATTACGTGTTTTGCTAAAAACAGACCACAATTCATTCGTTGTCCCAAACTACCAATTCAGAAAACAAACTCAACTGCTCAGAAAAACCCTCTCTTTTTCTTTTTTTTACTCAAAAGAATCCTACATCTTTGACTTCTGTAATGCAAGAACCCAGCCCTTGAATCCGGACAATCGGCTCATTTCTTTTCTTTCTTAATCCTAATGAGGATTTTTGGGGAACATGGTCTTAAAGGGAAAGCAGTCAGGTTGTCCGGATTATTTAAAACTTTTTTTAAGACCAATAAAGTACCTGAATGGTAATATTATCAACCAAACAGGTGACAGAAAAAAAATAACCGGATTTGCTATAAGCAAACCCAACCCTAAAAAAATCCGGGTAGCCTTTTGTTTTTTTCTTCTTTGTATGTAATGGGGTATAAACATCTTAGCACTAACAAAAGCTACCCGGTTTTTCGATTTATTCCAAATCAGCTTCTTCCTCTCTACTAAAAATTTGCTCCTACGGAAAACGAACATTTTTCTGGATCATTCCTTACCTTTGCAGTCGTACAAAATAACAATTCCGACATGGCAAAGACAAACCATTCGAATTACAATTTTCAACCACTCAAAGGATATGAACATTTCGAAGCCACAACTCAAATTATTATCAGAGAAATTTTAGACCGTAATCTCCATTTTGAGATCCTGGATGCAGACAACAACCTCCTTGTTGTAAACTACAAAGGAAAAGAATACATAATTCACGAAGGAACCATTTCTGATGCCAACAGTCTCATTGCTTTCTGGATATCTAATGATAAGTGGATGACCAAGCAATTCCTGAGGCGAAAGGGAATCAGCCATGCAGAAGGTATTCTTCTTCAAAAGGAGCCTCATGAAAACGACCTTAAAACTCTTTCTTTCCCAGTGGTTGTAAAACCCATGGATACAGATCATGGCATTGCTGTGAGCACCAATATCCAGACCAGGGATGAACTGCTGGAAGCAGTAAGAAATGCATTTAAATTCTCGAAAAAGGTCATAATAGAAAAGTATCATCCCGGACAGGAATACCGCTTTCTGGTAATTGATTATCAAGTGCGTGCCATTGCGTTTCGCGAACCGGCAAACATCACAGGCGATGGACAAAATACCATCGAACAACTAATAAAAGCCAAGAACAGTAACCGCGGCGAAGATTACACCCATCCGCTTTTGAAAATCAAAACAGATGATGAGGTGCTGCGACACCTTAAAAACCAAAATTTATCATTACGTTACATTCCTGAAAAAGGGCGAAAAATCTTTCTGCGTAACAACTCCAATCTCAGCACAGGTGGAGACAGCATTGATGTGACTGACGAGATGCCCGACTACTACAAGAAGGTGGCCATAGAATCTGCCAGGGCGGCCGGTCTTAAAATAGCAGGAATCGACATCATTATAAAAGATCTGAAGGATGAAGCCTCGGCAAAAAACTATATTGTAGTAGAACTCAATGCCCCGGCCATGCTTTCCATGCATGATTTCCCTTATATTGGAGAAAACCGCAAGGTAGAGAAATATGTACTGGATGCAATTTTGAATTCCAAATAGGATACCTTTGCACCATCATTTTCAAATCAGAACAGGCAGTTTTAGCTTTAAAAAAAATGACGACAAGCAGCAACTTTACTGAAATTTTGAACAAACAACAACTTATAGAATACCTGGAACAGGGGAACAAAAAACCTGAAGAGTGGGGCATTGGCACAGAGCATGAGAAATTTCTTTATCGCAAAGATAATCTGCATCGGTTGGGCCACAAAACTCAGCCAGGTATCAGCCAGGTAATGCAACTCATGGCCAATGAAGGGTGGCAGCCCATTCTGGAAGCAGAAAACATAATAGCATTAAAAAAAGACGGAGCTTCCATCACCATTGAGCCGGGCGGCCAATTTGAATTGTCAGGAAAAAACTTCAACAACATCCATCAAACTTATTGCGAAACACGCAGGCATTTTGAGGACCTTAGCAATATCTGCAAAGAAATTGATGCTATCACTCTTGCCCTGGGATTCGACCCTGTACGAACCCGTGAAGAGATGCAATGGATGCCCAAAGAGCGATACCGCATAATGAAAGCCTACATGCCTTCCAAAGGCGATCTAGGGCTTGACATGATGACACGAACCGCTACCATTCAGGTCAATCTGGACTTTGAAAGCGAAGAGGACATGATAAAAAAAATGCGGGTAGGCCAGGCTTTGCAAAGCACAGCCACCGCATTGTTTGCCAATTCGCCATTTACCCACGGACGCCCCAACGGATACTTGAGCTACCGGGCTCAAATTTGGGAAGATACGGATCCAGACCGCTGCGGGTTCCTGCCTTTTATTTTCGACACCGAGTTTGGTTTTGAGAGATGGGTTGATTACCTATTGGATGTCCCAATGTATTTTATCCTTAGGGACGGGCGGTACATTGACAGTGAAAAAATGACTTTTCGCTCATTCATGAATGGAAAACACCCGCTAAAACCTACCATGGAGGACTGGGAAACACACATCTCAACGGTTTTCCCGGATATCAGGCTAAAAAGGTTCATCGAAATGCGGGGTGCCGACGCCAGTTGTGTATCTCACATTGCTGCCCTGTCAGCATTCTGGGTAGGTTTGCTATACGATACGGATGCATTGAATGAAAGCTATGAAATCATCCGGAAGTGGGATGTGGAAACCATCCGGAAAGTGAGGGAGCAAGTTCCCAAGCTGGCCCTAAAAGCATCAGCAGACAATCTGAATATAAAGGATATCGCACATCAAATGCTGAAAATATCAGCAGCAGGACTTTCCCGTCGGGCAAAAAAACTTGGTATTGAAGATGAAGGACAATACCTTGCTCCAATTATCGAAATTGCCGAATCAGGTATTACTCAAGCCGAAAAACACCTTCAAAAGTACATGAATGAATGGAATGGCGATATAACCAAACTGATGCAGTGCTGGCCGCAGGCAGAGTCAATGAAGGGGGAGTAATCGTTCAAAATTTCAAAAAACCAAACATCAAAAAACTATATGCGTTCGAAGTTAAAATTTCTGATTCGCTATATGCATCGGTTCAAATGGTGGTACACAGGAGGTTTTATCTTTCTGGGGCTAACCATATGGACTTCGGTAACCATTCCAGGATATATTCAAAAAAGCATAGACATCATATCCGGCGGGGTTCCTGCCAATCGCGACAATTTCTACAACTATGTTCTAATCATCCTGGGCCTTGCCTTAATATTGATATTGGTTCGCACTTTTTCCAGAATTCTGATATTTGTTCCGGGGCGGTTGATTGAAAAACAGCTTAAAGGAGAGATGTTCGGCAAACTTTCCTCTTTTGGCAAAGATTATTACGATAAAAACAGTACCGGCTCCATTATATCACGTATCAACAACGACATCAACGGAGTGCGCATGATTACCGGGTTTGGATTGCTGCAAACCGGAAATATCCTGTTTTCACTTTCGCTGACTCCCTACAAGATGTGGAACTTATCCCCTACCCTTACCTTGTACTGTATTTTGCCCATGGTTGTTGTTTTTGCCATTGTACGAATTGGTATGGTAGTGATGGTCAAAAACACCCACAAACGAATGGACGCCTTGCAGAGGCTATCCGGTAAGACCATCTCCTTTCTGTCGGGAAACAGTGTCATCAAAAGTTACAACATCCACAAATGGGCCGAGAGCAAGGTTGAAAAAGAGAATATTTCCCTTTTTAAGTACACCATGCGTATCACCTGGGTGCGGTCTTTCATTATTCCTCTTTTAGCCAACCTGGAGCAGATTCTTAAAATCGTGGTCCTTTTTATTGGGGGGTTGTATGTAATCAATGGAGAATTCACCTTGGGCCAACTTACCGAGTATATCGCCTATTCAGCACTACTTACGCAACCAATCATGGGACTGGGTTGGGTTTTAACGGTTTTTCAGCAAGGTTTTGTCGGCATTTCCAGCCTTCAAACCATCATGGACCGCAAGGGAGTCGATGATGACAAGAATCCAAAGCCTCCTGAGGAACAGAAAAAACTCTTCAATGATGGTATAAAGTTCCGAAACCTTTCATACACTTTCCACAACGGAGAGCGGCCCGAACTCATAGACATCTCATTCAATATTGAGCCCGGGCAGGTGGTAGGGATTACCGGAAAAGTAGGCTCCGGGAAAACTACGCTAATCAACCTTATCAACGGCTACCTTCGTCCCGGACCCGGACAGTTATTTTTTGGAGAAAAAGATGTGAGTGAGCTCAGTGGTGAAGACATTCGTTCGGTCGTTAAAACCGTAACTCAGGAAGTCTTTCTTTTTTCTGACAGCATTGAGAACAACGTTACATTCGGGTCACACAGAGCAGAAAAAACCAACTTATTCGAAGAAGTCATATTTAAAAGTGCATTTGCAGATGAGCTGGACCGCTTTCCCAAACAGAAAAAAACGCTTGTTGGGGAAAAAGGCATCATGCTATCGGGGGGACAAAAGCAACGCATCAGCCTTGCAAGGGCACTTTATACTCCAAGTAAGTTACTCATTCTTGACGACGTATTCTCGGCAGTGGATACCGATACCGAACGCTTTCTGATAAAACAAATTTTTGAACAACATCCGGCTGAAAGTTTGCTGGTGGTGTCCAACCGAACCAGCGTTCTTGAAAAAACAGATTTTACAATAGTTCTTGAAAATGGTAGAATTGAAGCCATTGGAACACATAAAGAATTGATAAAGAAATCGGAATTTTACCGGAAGACCTGGGAATTGCAGAAGGGGGAAAACTGAGTGATGAAAGCTGAAACTGGAGGTTAGAAATTAAATTTAAGATTAAAAGTTAGAGATTAGATCATCTTGTAAAGTTAGGATACAATACCATGGCCAAACTATTAACAAATAAAGACTGGCATCTGATTAAAAAATTCGGACGATACTTTGTTCCTCATAAGAAATGGATCATCATCAGTGTGTCATCTATTCCTGTCACTACCGTGGCAAGTATTTTGTTCTTATGGCTGGTAGAACGGATCATTGACGACTACATTGTTCCGGGAGATGTCACCGGATTAAAAACATACGCCATGCTTCTTGCAGGGGTTCTTTTAATAAATCTGTTGTTTGACGGTTTATATAGTTATACCTTTTCTAAAGCAGGAGGACTGGCCATTGTTGACATGCGACGTGAGTTGTTTGGCAAAGCCATCCGCTTCCCCATGCGTTACTACGACAAAAATCCCATCGGAGTCACCCTGAGCCGGCTGACAAGCGATATGGAATCCATCAGCGAATCGTTTGCTGCGGGTATTCTGGGACTTTTATCAGAGAGCATAAAAACCACGGCCCTGGTGGGTTACTTATTTTACCTCAACTGGCGCTTAACACTTGTGTTGCTTCTGGTGGTGCCATTGATAGTACTGGTTATGCGATATCTGCGCAAGAAAATCCGGGCAGCCTACGATGAATCACGTACCAGTCTGGCTAAATCAGCAGCCTATCTACAAGAATCTCTGAATGGCATGAAAACGATTCAGCTTTACAATGCTGAAAACGAATCCTGGAACAAATACAACAACCTCAACAAAACTTACTGTGATGCCCAAAACCGCTCTAATATTTATGATTCGGCTCTTTACTCCATAGTTGAGGGCATCACATCCGTTGCCACCGCACTGGTTCTCTTTTATGGAGCCATCCAGGTTTGGGATTATGGCTACACTATGGGGGTGTTGGTTGTTTTCATCACCACTTTAGGTCGTCTTTTTATTCCCGTGCGCCAATTCGCCCAGCAGATATCAACCATCCAACGGGCACTTTCGGCACTGGATCACATCAGTCATTTATTTAAGCAGGAAACAGAAGAAGAGCAAGAACAACCCGAAAAGCCGAATCCTTCAGAGCTGAAAGACATAACTTTTGAGAATGTTTCGTTCCGTTACACCGAAGACACTCCGGATGTATTAAACAATATTTCATTCACACTCCGGAAAGGCGACCGCATAGCCCTTGTAGGAACCACCGGCTCGGGCAAATCCACCATCATCCGTCTTCTCACCAAAACATATACAGGTTACCGGGGCTCCATTAAAATCAACGGAAGGGAGCTGAGAGACATTCCCCTGGCAGAAATTCGGAATACGATGTCGCTGATGCAACAAGACATCTTTATGTTCAACGACACCATCAAGTTTAACATTGCGTTGGGGCGTGAATACATTACCGAAGAAGATGTACAAAATGCGGCCTCATTTGTTTATGCCGATCGCTTCATCAATCAGTTGCCCGGGAAAATGGATTATGTAATTCAGGACAACGGCGACAACCTGTCAAAAGGTCAGGGGCAACTCATTTCCTTTGCCCGCGCCATCAGTAGCAACAATGAACTCATCATTTTGGACGAAGCCACCAGCGCCGTAGATTCACTGACAGAAAATTACATCCAGAAAGCTATTGAAAACATCTTCTCTTTCCGCACAGTGATAGCCGTAGCACACCGGCTAAGCACCATCAGACATTCCGACCTGATACTGGTTTTAGAACAAGGTAAGATCATTGAACGCGGAACTCATGAACAACTGGTGAATCAAGGAGGCAAATATGCTCATTTGGTTCAAAGCTGGGAAGAAGAAAAAATCAACTAGACACTCAAATCTTTGCTGATTTTTAATACTTTTAAAGAAAAGAAAAATCATAAAATGAAAAAATTCGCTGAAAACAACGGTTCCAAAATTATAAGAAAGCTTTAAGAAAGCTGACTGGGGCCACTGAAACAAACAATGATTTTGCAGATGGCATTATTAAAGAAGGAATCACACAGCGTTTTGAATTTACACATGAACTGGCCAGGAAAGTCATGAAGGATTTTCTTGAATATGAAGGAATAAAAAACACATCAGGCTCCATAAGAACCGCAAAAGAGGCATTTAACAAAGACCTCGTCCCGAAAGGTCAGCCTTGGATGGAGATAATTTAAAGTCGCCTTACCACGGTTCACACTTATGAGGAAGCAATTCTAGAACATGAATTCAAAAAGATCGTGACCACTCATACACCTCTTCTAAGAGATTTTAACAGAAAGATGGAACAACTATTTTGAAACATGGAAAACTTATTATGATTTTCAACTAATAGGGAATTCTTTGTAAATACCACGCACGATAAACAGGAAAAGCTAATAACCTAAAAATTAAAATGAAATTCGGGCTAAGTGACAAAATTATTGAAAGAATAAATTCTGTGTCTCGAAAACACCCTGAAATATAAAAAGTTACAATTTAAGGTTCCCGGACCAGAGGAAATTTTCGTGAAGGGTCCGGCATTGACACCACCCTAATCGAAAGCGCTCTTTACCAAAGACATACACTCAAAAACCAGCATTGAAATTGATGAGTTAAACACCCCCTACCTTTTCGATATTTCCATATTTCACCAACTCAACAACAATAATTTGGAAGAACATATAAAAAAGCATAGAAGAAACCTATACCCCCGATAACCGCAATAACCTAAGCTTTGCTGTAGTCTCTCCATCATAATTGTGGTTCCATTCATAATAACAAGTATTAAGCCTGCTTTATTCAGTGAGGAATGCTTAAAAATAATCTATTAGAAGAGTAACTGCACATTTCCCATCGTTAAACAAAAACGCCCCATTCTTAATTCACTCCAACCCACTTAGGACCAGTTAATTATAGCACATTTAATTCTTTAAATTCACTCTTCTATTCTTTAAGTTAACTTGTAATGTTCATAAAAAAGGAACAAAATAGAGCTCAATTTTTTTTTCTGGATAAATCCACTATATTGTAACCAGAAAACCAAAATATTATTTGCAATGGCAGACAATTTAGAAAAAATTGAGCTTGAATATATGCTCAACACCTCGCCGGCAATTCTTTTTAACCGGTTGGCCACCCCAAGTGGTCTTTCAGAGTGGTTTGCCGATAATGTAAATGTAAAAGGAAAGGTTTTTACATTTATATGGGAAGGAAGTGAACAAAAAGCCGAACAAACCCTACGCAAAGAGAACAAAATGGTGCGCTATCAGTGGCTGGATGAAGGCATGGAGGGCATCTGGTTTGAGTTCGAGATCAATGTGGACGAACTGACCGGAGATGTTGCCTTAATTATTACCGACAATGTAGAGCCTGAAGATAAAAACGACACCACCGAACTTTGGGATCAACAGGTTGATGTGTTAAAGCACGGGTTGGGCTCCTCCTAAACAGCACATTATCGGAGACAGGGAATTGAACTGTTTTAATCAACCACAACTTTTGAATAAGACTAAGCTAATTTGGCTCACAATTCCCATCAAAATGCTACTTGTTTCATTAACTTTGCATTCAAAATGTGGTACATATTTTGAATGCTTTTTTTTGCCTGTACATTAACGGAACACAATAATGTTGATAAAGAAAGTCCACTTGTTTATTCTGAAAAGTTATCTTGGCCCTTTGCTTATGACCTTTTTTATCTCCATGTTCATCCTGGTCATGCAGTTTTTGTGGCGCTATGTGGACGATCTGGTTGGAAAAGGGCTGGAGTGGGATGTACTGACAGAGTTGTTGTTTTATGCTTCTTTGCAGGTGGTTCCCATGGCGCTTCCTTTGGCCATATTGCTTGCATCGCTAATGACATTCGGGAATCTGGGAGAAAACTATGAACTTACGGCCCTGAAATCCGCAGGAATATCGTTGCCAAAAATAATGCTTCCTCTCATTATTCTCACCGTTCTGATATCGTATGGAGCTTATAAATTCTCCAATAATGTATTGCCGGTAGCCAATCTTAAATTGGTCTCTATCCTTCATGGAGTTAAAGAAACCCGACTGGAACTGGACATTAAGGAAAATGTTTTTTATCAGGGAGTAGACGACTTCAGCATCAAAGTACGTAAAAAAGACCCTTCAAAAAATATGCTTTACGACGTAATGATTTATGACCATCGCGATCGTTATGCCCGCAACAGCAATGTCACCCTGGCCGATTCAGGAAAGCTTCTAATGTCGGACGACAAAAAATTTCTGAAGCTGATTCTCTACAACGGGGTGCGGTATGATGAAAAGGTTGGTCTCGAAAAAAATCGTCGAAACACTCAGGAACATCTTTTCCGAACCGACTACT
The DNA here is from genome assembly GCF_016278715.1 of Marinilabilia sp. GTDB lineage: Bacteria > Bacteroidota > Bacteroidia > Bacteroidales > Marinilabiliaceae > Marinilabilia. The sequence goes on from NZ_JADQBH010000290.1 coordinate 12,683, forward strand.
TTGACACTCAAACAGCTATCATTCCTTTAAAAGGCTTCGACTTCTCCAAAACCGACGAAACCCTTTTTAAGCATAGTGACCGGATGAAGAATCTGAAACAAATCTATCACGATTTAGATTCTATCGGTAGGGAAAAAGACAAATTTATTAACAACCTTGAATCGCGTTCCCGCTCCTTTTATTTTTCAAAGATTCGGCATAAAACACAAAGAACTTCTACCAATCCTGGGAGTAATCGTAATTTCTCAGAAATTGATTCCACAACAGCAATCAATATCGACAGTATTTTTGAAAGCCTCAGTAACAGCCGAAAACAAATGGTGTTGGACATGACTTTGCGTCAGGTTAGAAATACCAAAAGTACCATCGACGAGCGAATGAAATTCATTGAAAGACAGGAAACCAACATTCGAAGGCACAAAATGGAATTGCATCGTAAGTTTACCCTTCCTTTTGCCTGTCTGATATTTTTCTTTATCGGAGCCCCCCTGGGTGCCATCATCCGAAAAGGAGGTCTTGGTATGCCGGTGGTGATTTCGGTTCTCTTCTTTGTTGCCTACTATATCATTGATACTATGGGAGCAAAAATGGCCCGGGAAGGAGTTTGGATGGTTCATCAGGGGATGTGGCTTTCGTCTGCCGTATTGCTACCACTGGGTATATTTCTGACTTACAAATCGGCCACCGATTCTGCCATAATGAACTCAGATGCCTACGTTATATTCTTTCAAAAATTTCTCGGGAAATTTAAGAGAAAAAAGAAATGGAATTAATCAAGAGTATAAATCAAACAGCTTAGATTTTTTTACACTTCATTATCAATGATTAATGACATCTGGCATTGTGACTGATAATTATTTGTGTAATTTTGCAATCTTTAAATGACAACCTATTAAATCCATGGGCAACACTTCCGATATTCAGCTAAACACGATTGATGAAGCAATTGAAGCATTCCGCAAAGGAGAACTGGTCATTGTAGTAGATGACGAAGATCGTGAAAATGAAGGCGATTTTATTGCATCTGCAGAACTGATAACTCCTGAGAAGGTGAATTTCATGACCAAATACGGGCGCGGCTTAATCTGTGCTCCTCTTCTCGAAGAACGCTGTGATGAGTTGGAACTGGAGTTAATGGTGGGAAAAAACACGTCCCTGCATGCCACCCCGTTTACTATTTCAGTTGATTTGTTGGGACAGGGTTGTACAACAGGAATTTCGGCGTCCGACAGAGCCAAAACCATCAAAGCACTTAGTGATCCGGCAACAAAGCCCGAAGACCTTGGACGTCCCGGACACATATTCCCCCTGAAAGCCAAAGAAAGAGGTGTGCTACGCCGGGCCGGACACACCGAAGCAACAGTTGACCTGGCGCGCCTGGCAGGACAATCTCCAACAGGCGTTCTGGTTGAAATAATGAATGATGACGGCAGCATGGCACGACTCCCCCAGTTGATGACGATTGCCAAGAAATTTGAACTGAAAATCATCACCATCAAAGATTTGATTGCCTATCGTCTTAAGAAAGAAAGCCTTATTGTAAAGGGCGTACAAGTACATTTGCCCACCAATCACGGCGATTTCCAATTCATCCCCTTCAAGCAAAAATCCAATGGATTAGAACATATGGCACTGATAAAAGGGACGTGGGATGAAAATGAACCTATTTTGGTGAGAGTTCATTCCTCCTGTGCTACAGGTGATATTTTCGGTTCGATGCGTTGCGAATGTGGCGAACAGCTGAAAAAAGCAATGGAAACCATTGAAAAAGAAGGAAAAGGTGTCATTGTTTATATGAATCAAGAGGGACGCGGCATTGGACTTATGAATAAAATAAAAGCATACAAACTCCAGGAAGAAGGGCGTGACACCGTGGATGCCAACACCGACCTGGGATTTGAAGCCGATGAACGTGATTATGGTGTAGGCGCACAGATTTTGAGAGAGCTGGGAGTGGTAAAAATGCGCCTGATGACCAACAACCCCATCAAACGAATTGGGTTAGAAGGCTACGGACTCACCATTGTGGAAAACATTCCAATTGAAGTAGAACCCAATCCATACAACGAATTCTACATGCATACAAAAAAAGAACGTATGGGACATAACCTCAAGTTCTTCAAATACAAGGATAAATCGGCAGATACCAAGAAAAATACAGAATAACCCCCAAATATCAGATTCCCCAAAAAAAGAACTCCCGGCTTAAGTCAGGAGAACCAACATAAACGAAGCGAAAAGCCGGCAGGAAGCCGGCTTTTTTTTAACACAAAACATTGGGCATTTTGGCAAAGCCTTCATCCTTTTCGAAGCTGCTCACTTTATAAGGCACTATTTTTTATTATTTTTGTTGAAAACTCATTCGTCATGCAGGAATTAAGAATCGTATTCATGGGTACGCCCGAATTTGCCACCGAAAGTCTGAAAGCATTAGTAGATGCCGGCAGCAATATTGTTGGAGTGATTACAGCCCCGGATAAACCGGCAGGAAGAGGAAGAAAACTCACCCCATCACCGGTAAAAAAATATGCCGAAGAAAACGGACTGAAAGTCCTGCAGCCCGAAAAACTGAAAGCACCGGAATTTCTGGACGAATTAAAATCTCTGAATGCTGACCTACAGGTTGTTGTAGCATTCAGGATGTTGCCCGAGGTGGTCTGGGATATGCCCCAAAAAGGAACGTTTAATCTCCATGCATCGCTCCTTCCCGAATATCGCGGAGCAGCACCAATCAATTGGGCTGTCATCAATGGAGAGAAAAAAACAGGAGTCACCACATTTTTTCTAAAACATGAAATCGACACCGGAGATATAATTTTTCAGGAAGAAGTGCCCATTACCCGCAATGACGATGCCGGGTCGGTTCACGATAAATTGATGGAAGCCGGGGCCCGATTGGTAGTAAAAACAGTTGAAGCAGTTTCTCTGTCCAATGTCAGGCCTGTTCCTCAGCCTAAAAAAGAATTAAAACCGGCACCCAAAATATTCAAAGAAGATTGCCGCATCGATTGGAGTGCTGACAGCTTAAGAATACACAATCTGGTGAGAGGCCTCAGTCCCTATCCCACTGCATGGACCGAACTAATTACTCCTGACGGGGAAACAGCATCGGTTAAGATTTTCCAAACAGAAAAGAATGACTCTGACGGATTAAAAGCCGGTGAAATCTATTGCGACAACCATAAATTGATTTTAGTGGGAACAGGCAGTGGCGATTTAAAAATTCACGAACTCCAAATGGCAGGAAAAAAACGAATGAAGACAGCAGATTTTCTAAGAGGCCACAAAATTGAAGAAGGCTCCCGCTTTGAGTAAAAAACAAATGAGACTGTACAAAAAATCACTACAGTTTTTTTCATTGCCAATAGCCTTATAGGCCATTAACAATGAAATTCTTCACTCCGTAACAATTGACAGATGGCTGAATGTCCGAAATTACCTGAAGCTTTGGATTAGCCCCGGCGGGGCGGCAGTTAAGGCAAGGAGCATGGAGCATGGAGCAAGGAGCATGGAGATAAGAGCAGAGAGCAGAGAGCAGAGAGTTTGAGAATATGAGACCATAGATCCGGGCATTGCCAATTGTTTTCCAATCAATATATTAAGACGGATAGTGTTTTGGCTCTTCTTTTCATGATGGATAAGCCCCAGCGGGGCGACAGTATGGTAGAAAGAATGTTTGTAATAAAAAAGACAGAGCCCCGGCAGGGGTGACAGAATTGTCCTTTGAGAAGTTTAACCACAGGGACCACGGAGGGGCACAGAGAGTACAGAGTTAATTTTAAACTTTTCAAATATGTCTGATATGGTTCAATCCGCGGATACCACAGATTTTTGTCTTAAAGTAAAAGCGAGAAGCAGAAAAACGGGCTGAAAGCCCAATTGAACACAGCCCGGGGCACCGCCACGGGTAAGAAGTTCGAAGCACGATTTGCGCCCTGAAAGGGCAGGTAGCGGGTTAAAAAGAGGACACGGGGGTTGCTACGAAACGGGGTTTACCACAGAGAGCACGAAGGGGTACAGATATTGGCAGATGGCAGAGCAGATTCTCCACCTGCCATCTGCCAATATCTTCTTATGTGGTTAAAAAACTTTTATCTTTCATTCCTCATCGTGGTAAACAAATGTCACCTTGTGTCCTTTTCCCTTGTTATTTAAAATGTTATTAAAAAAGGCCGCAGCGGCTTGAATTTTAATGGTTTCGCCTCGTTTATTCACCACATCCCAGTAACGAACAATTTCGTACTCATTTTTAATAAACATATCGTGGGCTGTTTGTAATTTCTCATGCATTTCCGTTGGTACAACAGAGGTAAAATGTTTCCCCTTCATCTCTCCGGGCGCATAGCCGTAGATGTCATTATACCTTTGATTTACATGCACGTAATAACCTTTGTCGTCGGTAACACAAATGCCCAACACCTCTTCTGCATCAATAATTTCCTGTGCTTTTTGAGGATTTTCAGAGATCTCCGATTTAATTTCTTTGGTTCTGTGAATGTTTATTCGTCCCATATTCAATTATTTATTTAACCTGCTTAACAGACTTCGTTTCACAATTTATTAATCATGAAATCTGATGAATAAAGCAGATTCAGTTTCTACTTGATTTTATCTAAGTAACCAGAAAAATCAAATTTTGTTTAATAATCAGGGATTTTCTCTACACAAAACTACCGGAGTTTAATTCGATCTCCCGGTCGTGGCTCTTTACCTTCGGGCATCTCATTCAACTTATAGAGACTACGTTTTTTAACTCCATAAATCTGGGAAATTTCAAACATTGTTTCGTTCTCTCTAACCAGATGGGATTTATGATCGGGATGTGCATTTTTCCTTTTTGGCTGAATATAGAGATAGTTGTATTCGGTTACTCTTCCACGTTCAGCACCCAGATCGTTGTAGCGTGGCAATTCCCAGTCTCTCAGTCCAAATTCTTTGGCTATGGAGGAGAAGGTATCACCGGATTTTATTTTCACGTACCGAACTCCATTGTTGTAGAACACCTCATGTTTGGTAAAGGGGTCAATTTCATGTCTTCCCGCCGAACTTCCTCTCTCTGTAGATCTTCTCCAAGCAGTCTCCTGCTCACCGGCTTCGTCGAACAAATGAAGCTCATGATTCTCAATAATATCAATCAGCCGTTTGGCATAATTCGGATCGGTGGCATACCCGGCTTTTTTTAGGCCTCTGGCCCATCCTTTATAATCCGTTACATCCAGCTCAAACAAACCAGCATAACGAGAGCGGCCGGTGAGAAATTTGGCATGGTCGGCATAGGAATCATATACAGAATTGTATTTTCTGAAACATTCATTTCTTCTGTCGTCGTGATGATAAACTTTTTCACCGGTCCAGTCATGACATTTAATTCCGAAATGATTATTGGCCTCAAGGGCGAGGCGGCTGTTTCCATTGCCTGATTCAAGCATTCCCTGAGCCAGAGTAATACTGGCTGGAACCCCTGTCCGCTTCATATTCATCACTGCCCATTCATTATATTTCTCAATATAATCATGCGGTGTCATGCGGGAAGATGTTTGACCCGACAAGCTAATAAAAACAAAGAACAAAAAAATGTTGATCAAAAAAGCTCTTAACGACATGGTAAATTTATTTCGTAAATTATAGATGAGTCCAGTTTAAAAAACATCTTAAGTGCCAAAATCTTAGATATTCAGGGTCAATCCTGACAATAATATACCTTTTATACTACTCATAGATAAAAACATTATCCGGCAAAAAAATAACTGCAACAAATATATAAAAACGAAGTTTCACAATTAGTAGGAACAAGCGTTTTTTACCAAAGGGATTGTGCCGAAAGAACTTGCCGCTTTAAACTTCTTCTTCTGCCCTTAACTTCCTTGAAAATCCATCAAACAGCTCACTTTTCGCAATATTTTCAAGTCGGCAAAGAACAAAATTACTTCGTTAAATCTGTCAATTTATTTCATAACAAACCCTAAGCATGACCATCTAAACGAATGAACTTCTTTGACTGTTGCGTAAAAACCACTATTTTTAAGAAAAAAACTCTATGTCAGTAAATCCTCAGCATATCTATAATTTCCCTTTTGAAAAATTCGAATCTGCCGACCAGCTAAACAAGGAGGAAAAAGCGCTTGTCGAAAAAGCAGGTGAAGTAGCAACCAGAGCTTATGCCCCATACTCAAATTTCAGGGTAGGAGCAGCATTACTTCTTGAAAACGGAAAAATTATAACGGGTAGTAATCAGGAAAATGCGGCCTATCCATCCGGATTATGTGCCGAAAGAGTGGCCCTGTTTTATGCATCCTCTCAATATCCGGATGTAGCCGTAAAAGCCATTGCAATTACAGCTCTGCGCAACAAACAACCGATCGACGAGCCGGTGCCCCCATGTGGTAGCTGCCGCCAGGTCTTTGTGGAATGGGAAAAACGATTCGATCGGCCATTTACGGTAATTATGGCAGGAAAGAAAAAAATTATCAGGATTGAACAGGCAGGTTGGTTGTTGCCATTTAACTTTCAATCTGATTTTTTATAATTACTCCTCCATCTCTTTCAGGACTTTTTCCACCTCCTCCTCGGTGTTTTTAAGCTTATTGCGACAGAAACGAACCAGTTCTGAAACGCGCTTAACTTTGTCTGACAATTCGTCAACATCGAGTTCTTCGTTTTCCATTTTTTCGAGAATTTCTTCAATCTCGGCAATGGCCTGATTGTACGTCTGTTTCTTCTGAGCCATCTTATTTCTTATTTTGGTTTTTATTTTTCTTTTTCACCATCTCAACTTTTCCTAACAACTCTCCATCGTAGAACCGTGTATTTACAATATCTCCGGGTTTCACTCCGGAAACATTTTTCACCAGGTTCCCATCCAGATATGTCAAAGAATAGCCCTTTTTCAATAGGTTATCCGGATCATTGAGCCGGGAGGTATTTTCCAGATAACCAATTCTGCGTTTCTCTTCCGATAATTTATGTTTAGGCAGGAGCAGCAAGCTCTGTTGATAGCGCAGTAACGCCGCTTTACGGTCTTTCACCAGTTGTCCGCCTGTATCAAATATTTTATCTTTCATTCTCATCACCCGGTTGGATTCCTCCCCCATGCGTCGAGAAACAGATAAAGGTAGTCTTCCGATCAGGCGCTCCAGCCGACCTGTGCGTCGTTGCAAATCCAATTTTACGCCCGGAACATAAGACGTGGCAATCTGCTCGGTTCGTTGCTTCTCTTCCTGAATTAGATCACGGGCCATTTCAGCAATTATCTTCGCCTTTTCATCAATGATGGTCAGAAAATCGCCGGCGCGCTCAATCAGGAATGCAGCAACTGCTGTGGGGGTTTTCAGGGATGTATTGGCCACCAAATCGGCCACCGATTCGTCGCGTTCATGTCCAATTCCCGTGAGCACAGGCAAAGGAAACTGCGCAATATGATAGGCTACCCAATAACTGTCAAAACACAAAAGATCAATGGTTGCTCCTCCCCCTCTGATAAGCACAACTGCATCAAAAACCCCAATATGCTCAAACACGCTGTCGAATGCTTCGGCAATAGATTGTTCAGCACGTTCACCCTGCATGACTGCAGGAAAGAGATGATGATAAAACTTAATACCATAAGGATTGGCATCCAGTTGATTGATGAAATCGCCATAACCAGCAGCTGTGGGCGATGAAACTATGGCAATTTTCTGAATAACAGGGGGCAAATCAAGCTCTTTATTCATCTCCAGAACTCCCTCCTCCTCCAAACGCATCAGTACTTCACGTCTCTTTCGGGCAAGATCGCCCATGGTATAGGATGGATCAATATCTGAAATGATCAGGCTCAAGCCAAAAACTTCCTGAAACTGAACAGTGACTTTCACAAGAACTTTTAGTCCTGCCCCCAGCACCTGCCCGGTGGTAGATTCAAAGTAAGCTTTAAGCATCCGGTAGTTCTGTGCCCAGATCATGGCACGCGAACGGGCATTTATTTGGTCGTTTGTCTCATCTTTCTCAATTAAATCAAGGTAGCAATGTCCGGTACGGTTTACCCGCAATTCCCCTATCTCGGCTTTCACCCAAATAGAATGCAACATGGCATCATCGAGGACACCTTTAATTTTTTGATTTAACTGAAATAATGTGATGGCTTCCTGGCCCATTCTGATGTTTTCTTAACGCATGTATTCTTCAGGATTGGTAATAAAGTTCTCGGGGTCTTTCAGTTTATTCCGATTCTCCTCATATTGCCGGAATTCCTTTTTTTCCTTATCGTTCATCAGGTGTTCATTCTGCAGCAGCCCATTTTCGTAGATGAGTGAAAAATTCTTTCTTCCAAGGGCATCATAAAACACCCAAGTGCTGTCGCGTAGATTATCTTTATAAAATCCATCAATCTCTTTTTGTCCGTTTTCGAAATAAACTGAGTAGGGACCATTCAAATTACCATTTTCATAATTTATAACTACACGAAGACTTCCATCAGGATAGTAACGCCTTTCTTCTCCCTCCTTTTCTCCTTTAAAGTACGACACCTCAGCGGCAAGTTTTCCTGAATCAAAGTAAATTTCAGATTTTCCTTCTCTTTCATCAAACTGAAACTCTTCCTTGGCTTTCAGATTTCCTTCCATATCAAAAAAATGCCAGATACTATCCTTCTGCATATTTAGAAAAAAACCTTCGCCCAGCAGATTTCCACCTTCCGAGTAGAACTTTCCCTTTCCGCGGTTGGTATCATCATCAAAGACAATCTCCACATATTTTTTGCCGTTCTTGTAGTAACGAGTCAAAGTATCGATGGGCTGATCATCCTTAAATCGGGCCTTGTAAGCAGGATTTCCGTTTGGATGATAGCGCATCCAATCGCCCTGCCGGCGCCCTTTTTCATCTCGACGGTTCTCATATTCCTGCTCTGTCTTGGTCTTCTTTTGGATAGCCTCCGGCTTGTCAAACAATCCTACCTGGGCCTGCGCTGACAAAAACATCAGCAATAAAAAAATTATTATCAGAAATTGACGAGTCATATTCTTGTTTTATATAATCACTGCAATTATTGTGCAAATTGAGTTATCTGTTAAGTTACAAAAGTATTAATTGTTCCTGAATAAAAAACAAAAAAGCACATGGCATGGGGCATGGGGCAGAGAGCATGGAGCGTGGAGCATGGTGGGTGGAGTATGGTGTGACTTGAAGGGTGGAAGGGGCGGATGGTTGAAGAGTTAGAAGGGTAAAAGGGTGAAAGTATTTGTTATAAAACCAACCGCTTTGAGGTTGGGG
>NZ_JADQBH010000019.1 GCF_016278715.1 Marinilabilia sp.
GGATATCAAATATAATGAGAATAGCCCGTTAGGACTCACATGGGCAGGACTTACCGAAGTGGATGATGCTTACAACTGGGATCCTGTTTCACTGGTCGAGGGAATTGAAAAAGTGGATATCTTGGGTGTAGAAGCTCCTCTGTGGGCCGAAACTATCGAAACCCTCGACGATATTGAATATCTGATGTTCCCAAGAGTCATAGGAATTGCTGAAATCGGGTGGACCTCTTATGAAAACAGAGTATGGGATGAATATAAAGTTCGTCTCGGCCAGCACCGGGAGCGCATGAAAGCTCTGGGGATTGATTTTTATGAATCGGAGCTGGTTCCCTGGCAGGATGAATCCGGGTATTTTATGGATATCGAAATAACGGATGAAGTGGTTTCAGAAACCGATTAGTTTTACCAGAGAAGTAACATGATTGTGGAAATTCAAACCAGCTTCCTGAATTAATTTATATATGACACGACACAAGAGGTGGTCTCAAAAGGGGCCATCTCTTTTTTTTTTCGACTAAGTTCCTTTTTTAGGATTGTAAAAGACAAGTTTAATTAAAAATTTATAATTAATTTCATCAATTAAAATGCTCAACACCTGTCGTTAAACTTTACCTATATGACAACCTATACCAATCCCATTAAAATAAGACTCCGCCCTTTCTATGAGAGTGATGCACCAACATTGGCGCGCTTAATTAATAACCGCAAAATATGGAACAATATCCGGGATTTTATTCCCCACCCGTATTTTGAGCAGGATGCCCGGGAGTTTATTGGTTTTTGTAACCAGGAAGATCCGAAGACCACTTTTGCCGTCGAATATGAAGGTGAATTTGTTGGTGCTGTCGGGCTTGTTCCTCAAACGGATGTTTATCGCATCTCTGCAGAAATCGGCTATTGGCTGGGCGAACCTTTCTGGGGCAAAGGGTTTATGACAGAAGCCGTTAAGCAAATGGTGGATTACGGGTTTAAACATCTGAACCTGACCAGAATCTTTACCGGTGTATTTGACTTCAACAAAGGTTCTCAGCGGGTGTTGGAAAAAGCCGGTTTTAAACTGGAATGCATCTTTGAGAAAGCCCTCATCAAGAATGGGGTGGTATGTGATGAATACCGGTATGCCATCATTAAAGATAAATGGAGACAATGAAATAGCTATTGGTTTTTCTGGTTGTTTTAGGAATTTTTTCTTCTTGGAAGTGTGCTAATCGGCAAAAGGAGTTGTTGGCGCTATACTACCCGGTTGAATCTCAAGAGTAAAAGAGTACCTATGCTCAAAGAGCATCCCCATGTGGAACTCTCTGTAGTGAATTTTAACCGAAATAAGTGCCTGGGTTGAAAAGAGAACCATCAGGGTTTGTCCAATGTTTAAGAAGTGTCTTATTATTTTCTTCGACTTTTGAGGTATAAAAACCAAGTAAAAATTTTATGTGTTGGGGACGTAAACTTTTTTTTATTGCCATTGCATTATTTCTTTTCAGTGAAATATCAGCTCAGGTAAGTGCTGGTGAGTTTTACTCAACACATCTTCAATGCCAAAATACAGGGATGTTTATTTTGGGGGTTTGGGCGGTGGCGAATATTGCCACCGGTGTCTACGGTTGGAGCCGATATGGAGGAGATGCAAAATATTTTCATCAGATGAATCTGTTTTGGAATACTGTAAATCTGGGGATTGCCGGATTTGCTCTATATAACAATATGCAAACGGGTCCGCTGATGTTTGGGGTAGAAGAAGCTCTGGATGAAGCCCGGAAAATAGAAAAAATACTGTTGATCAACAGTGGGTTGGATGTGGCCTATATTGGTACAGGCTTTTTGCTCAGGAATCTTTCATCTAATTCCGACAAGCGTAAAGATTTACTGAAAGGCTACGGGAAATCTTTAATCCTTCAGGGAAGCTTTTTGCTGGTGTTTGATCTTATACTTTATGGGGTATTGCATTCATCACGAATGGATTTTATGGAGGGAATTTCTTTTTCCTTAGAAGAAAGTTATTGGGGTGTTTCCTGGTGTTATTGTTTTTGAATGAGGAGATTCCGGCACGTATTTTGGATGTTTTTGAAGTGAGAAACTAAAAAAACAGGAGAGATATGAGAAGATTAGCTTCATTTTTTCTGGCTGGTGCTTTTATTTTCGGAGCTTTGACCTCCGTGGGAGCTCAGCAGAAAATGACCAAAGTTGAAAAGAGACAACAGCAGTTTGAAGAAACAAAAAAGCTGGTAAAGAGCCGGAATTTTATTTTTGAGGCTGACCATGCTTTCCCTTCAGGTGGAGCATCTATTGATCTGACTACCAATTACGGATATCTTAAGGTAAAAGAAGACTCAACAGCCGTAGGGGATCTGCCCTTTTTTGGCAGGGCTTTCAGCGTTGATTACGGAGGAGGTGGAGGTATTGAATTCTCAGGAAAGATGGAAGAACAGGAATCTGATGTCGATGAAGAAAAGAAAATTATTACATATTCTTTCAAGGTGAACGATGGTGATTATTTTCAGGTGTCTCTGCAAATCTCCTACAATGGAGATGCCTCTCTGAATGTAATAAGTCATAATCGAAGTGCAATCAGGTACCAGGGGAATGTATCCCGGGTTGAGGGAAACTGATGTGCGTTTTTGTTAGAAACATCTATTTGATGGTTTTGAGACACTGTTAATTAGGGTGATCATTTCCATCCTGAAAAGTAAGAATAAACTCTGTCAGGTCGGTGTCTCCCGATAGATTTAGTTTTTTTCGTACCCGGTAGCGATGGTTCTCCACGCCCCTTACAGAAATGCCAAGCAACGGGGCAATCTCTTTCGAGGTCAGGTTGATTCTCAGAAAGGCACATAGCCTCAGGTCGCTTGGTGTAAGGTCGGGATATTCGTTTTTCAGGGATTGCAGAAACGATTCATGAGCCAGGTTGAAGTTGTACTCAAACATTTTCCAGTCGTCATCGCCTGTTATGTTGCTGTCGATTTTTTTTGTCAGTTCATTGTAGTATTTGTCCGGGTATCGCGTACCAAGCTGCTCCTTGTGACGCTTTAATTTCTCTTTGAGAGATATCAGAAACTCATTCTTTTTGATGATTCCCATTGTGGAATTGGCCAGCTGTCTGCTTTTGAAGGAAAGCTCAGATTGAAGCTTATCATTCCTCAGCTGGATGAGTTCCCGTTCTTTTTCCTCTCGTTTGTGTTTTTCATTCAGTTTTACCCGTTTGATTGTAATATGTTTGCCCAGAAAGAAAAGGCCGGCAAAGACCAGCGCATAAATGACAAAGGCAAGGGAGGACTGATACCAGGGAGGTTTAACCCGAAAAGGAAGTTTGTGTATCTCTGAGGTATGGCCCCAATTGTTGGTTGCTCTTACGCTGATAGTGTATTCTCCGGGAGGAATACGATTGATAACAAATCGGGGCTGACTGGTTGGGGCTGACCATTCGCCGATGAGTCCGCTGACTTTATATTGGTAGGAAATTTTTTCGCTGGAAAAAAGAGGGAATGAGTACCGGAGAATCAGGTTATTTTTCCCGTGGGGAATGACCGGTTTTTTTGTGAAGGGCGATAATACTTCCGGTTTTCCGGATTGCCCGCTGATTTTGATTTCCCGGAGATGTAACCTTTCTCCAGATATTCTGCTTCCACTTTCCGGAATATCAGCATCAAGCACTGCATAGCCATTTTCAAGGCAAAGCAAGGCCTTTCTGTTGTGCAGTGGAATGAGGTTTTCTTCACGGGGAATCATTTCGTTGCGGAATAGGGCAATGGGAAATTCTCTGATTTTCTCCACGTCTGTTCCAAGAATTCTGAACAGGGCAATTCCTGAGGAATTCATAAACCAGTAGTGGTGGTCGGGTCCTCCGGAAATCAGGAATGAAGATGAATAATCTCCCAGATGATTGTTTAAAAATGCGTAGGGAACGATGGAATCTTTCAGATCATCGTAGGTGTAAATCTGCTCTTCATTGGTGAACACGATTCGGTTTTCGACCGAGAATGTGCGAATGCTGGCTCCCTGTCGCCAAATATTAGAGTTTTTGCTAAAGTGGGTTACCTGAATGGCCGAATCCAGCGCCTCATTCAGCCTGATTTTGTAAATTCCCTGGTAGCGGTGAGATGCCCAAAGATTGTTGCGGTGGTCGAATTCGACAAAGCGTATCAGGTCGCTAAAACCTTTGACAATGTTATTGGCTTTCCAATGACCGTTTTCTTTGGTAAAAACAACCAAATCGCTGTAAGTGCTCTGAAGCAGGTGGTTGGGGCGTTCCGGGATTTGGGTTATGGAATATCCGCCTGCGTGGTTCGATATCAGTTGGGGCTTATGATCGTCAATAAGAAATGTTCCGGAGTTGTGGCCCACAAATATTTTATTGTCGATGATGTCGCAGTCCCATACCTGACGCTGTGTTCCGGGAACCAATTCAAACCGTTCGTTCTGACGTAGCCATTCACGCCGGAAAAGCCCCTGGTTGGTACCGGCATATAGCATTCCGTCATACAAGGCCGCCGAATAGACAGCACCCAGTTCGGGATGCCTGAATATACTGTAGGAACCCGATGATGAAAAGGAGACAAAATCCAGCCCTTTATCCGATGCAACCCAGATATTTCCCAGTCTGTCGCATTTCATGGCATGAACGGTATTGCTTTGAAGCCCGGTCTTTATGTCTATACTTTGAGTCAGTTTGCCCCCTGAATCAAGAATTTTTATTCCGTCAAGGATGGTACCTACGAAAGTATGACCGTCTTTTAAATGTATTGCCTTGTTGATGTTGTTGCGAATGAGTGATTCGGTAAGATTTGTTGCCCAGGGATGGGCCTGGTTTGTGGCAGTATTGAATACAAAGAAGCCGCTGGACTCGGTGCCAATCAGATAATTGTTTTCCGAAATGCGGTCGATAAAAGTGACAGATTTGCTGTTGAAAAATGCCCCGGAAAGGAGTGGATGATACTGGTCCCCTGTAACTTTGAATATTCCCTGGTGGATCAATGCAATGAGCAGTTCATTGTTTAGAACTGTCGCATTGGTTATGAATCCGTTAACCTGGATGACAGAAAACTGACCTTCCGAATAAATATAGATGCCCGAAAAAGACTGGAAATAAACTTTGTTTTCAATAATAAAAACATTCCAGAACTCCTCATTCTTTGGAAAATGCTCTTCGGCAAGATGTGTGAGTGAGTGATACTCCAGTCGTCCTGTTTCGTTGCGTTTCCAATAACCCAGTTCACGGTATCCTCCCGTAAATATGCGGTTCTCCTTGTCGATGGCGATGCACCGGATGGCAAATCCATTAAGGGAGTTGTATAAATGCCAGGATACCCCGTCAAATTCAATCAGCCCGATGCTGTTTCCAAAGTAGGTGTAACCCTGCGAATCCATTGCAATAGCCCAGTTTTTATTGGCACCCCCATATTGATGTTTGTTGAAATTTATGACATGGGGCGCCTGTAAATTGACGGACGTTGCAATAGGAGTAAGGGTTAGAAAAATGAGGAGGAATTTCAGGGATTTTCTCATTTCTTCTTTTTTAAACAATCAGTTTTTTCGGTTTTGGTTTCGTATGTTCGGACTAAAATAGTCGTAAAAATGTAAAATTGTGTTGTCCGGTTGCCAGGTTCTCTAAACAAATTACCCTTTTTACTCATTAAAAGGCAAAAAATACCACATTTTTTAAAGATTTACATCGAAAAAATGTTTTTTAATTTTTATAAATAGAGGTTTGTAATATTCACATCGATAGATTTTTAGTGTGATGTGATGAGGTGATTGTGAAAAATATAATCACATTTTTTAACAATGAGAGTTGTTGGTGTAGCAAATTACTTTCTCAGAGGGTAGGTGTGGCTGTAATTTTACTTCAGCAAAAACAAAAAAATCAAAGTCATGAGAAAAACTCTGTTGTTTATCTGTTTTTTATTGGTGTCTGCATTTGTCTTCGGACAGGATGAAATATCCGTCAGTGGAAAAGTGACAGGCTCGGATGGTCTTGGTATTCCGGGGGCCTCAATAGTTATTGAAGGTACCACTACGGGAACCATTACCGATATGGATGGGAATTTCAATCTGTCTGTTCCTCCCGACGCTATACTTACCTTTAGTTTTGTTGGGCTTCAGGTGCAGACAGTGCCGGTTGAAGGTCGAAGTGTCATAAATGTACAAATGACTGAATCAACCGTGGATCTGGATGAGGTCGTGGTGGTTGGATATGGTGAGATGAAGGTCAAAGACCTTACATCTTCTATTACGACGATTAAATCCGACGATTTGGCCAAAACGCCAACCGGACAAGCCATGCAGGCGATGCAGGGAAAAGTGGCCGGTATGCAGGTGGTCAGTAGTGGTGCTCCGGGCGACAGCCCCACTATTCGGGTTCGTGGTATCGGGTCGTATCCCGGAGAGGGAAATGAGTCGCCATTGTATGTGGTGGACGGGATGTTTTTTGACAACATCGATTTCCTTAACTCTTCAGACATTACTTCCATCTCTGTATTAAAAGATGCTTCTGCAGCTGCAATTTATGGTGTGCGTGCGGCAAACGGAGTGGTGCTTATCGAAACCAAGTCGGGCGGCTACAACCAGGACGCTGAAATTACCTACGATGGTTACTACGGTTATCAGATAGCTCAGGATGTTCTGCAAATGGCCAATGCCGAGCAGTTTACAACCATGGCCATGGAATCGGGTTCGGCTGCCGATGCCCAGTTTATTCAAAATGCCATGCAGCGATATGGCCGGAGCCGTATAAATCCAAATGTTCCTGCTGTTAATACCGACTGGTACGATGAAATTCTGCGACCCGGTGCTATGCAAAATCATAGTCTGGCAGTTACCGGTGGCGGCGAGAAATCAAGCTATTCTCTGGGGGCCAATTATTTCGCTCAGGAGGGGGTTCTGGATATGAAGAACGACTACGAACGGTTTAATCTGCGTTCAAAAATTGATTACAAAGCCACGGAAAGGCTGACTGTTGGAGCCAATGTTTTGTTTAGCAATTCTACCAAATACATGCAGGATGGTGCCGCCTGGTTTGATGCCTATTACGCAGTTCCCACCATGCCAGTTTATGATGAGCAGAATGAGAATGCCTGGCCCGAGAAATACGCCAGTGCTCAGACCCTTGGTTACAGAGGTGGAAAGAATCCCTTTACCTCTCTGGCTTTCTCTAATGATCGCGATAAGCAAAGACAAATTATGGCCAGTTTTTATGCCGAGATAGATATTATCCCGGATATGCTGAGCTTTAAGACCACCTACAACCAGGATTTCTCATCTTCTGAGAAAAGAGAGGTGAGATTACCGTATTATTTAACCGAGAATGCTCAACGTGAGAACTCCTCTGTGTGGAAAACCGCTGCCAACTGGTCAAACCAGATTTGGGACAATGTGCTTACCTTTCAGAGAGATTTTGGAGCCCATGACCTTACCGTGATGGCAGGTACGTCATATCGTGATGAAGCTTATCAGGGACTTTGGGCACAGGGACTGGATTTTCCTGTTGATCAGGAACAGGCCTGGTACCTTAATCAGTCTAAAACTACACCGGAAAACTCAGTAAATGATGATGGACTTCGTCAGTACGGTATTTCTTACTTCGGAAGAGTTTCTTACAACTTCAATAACCGGTATTTGCTTTACGGAACCATGAGGGCCGACGGAAGCTCCAAATATCAGGAGACCTGGGGCTATTTTCCGACCATCGGTGCCGGATGGGTTGTTTCCGAAGAATCTTTTATGGATGAGGTTGCTTTTATTGATTATCTGAAAATTCGCGGTAGCTGGGGAGAGCTTGGTAATGATAAAATTCAGGCCAGCGACGGAGCCCGGACTACCGAAGTAATAAATACTGCGATCAATGATAACCTGGTTTCAGGAACCATTGCTGCCAGTACTTACAGCGAACTGAAATGGGAATTGACCGAAGAGACCAATATTGGTATTTCTTCCAGATTTCTTAATGGTAATCTTTCGCTTGAAGCCGATTATTATATCAGGGATACCAAGAATGCTGCCATTCGTGTAAATGTTCCGTCTGTTGGAGAAAGAGTGCTTCGAAATGTGGGAATTATAAGAAATTCAGGACTTGAGGTGGCATTGAATTACAGCAACAGTATTTCTGATGACTTCAGTTTCAATATTGGTGCGAACATCTCCACACTGGAAAATGAAGTACGCGACCTGTATGGTCAGCCCTACATTGATGGAGGCTCTGCAGAATTCCGGCAGCGATCCATCGTAGGAGAGCCATTGCTTGCTTTCTTTGGTCACGAGGTCGTCGGGGTGTATCAGAATGAAGCTCAGATTGCAGATGCACCCTCAGCTGAAGGCGTTACCCTGGAGCCCGGTGATTTTATCTATAAAGACCAGAATGGTGATAATATAATCGATGATAAGGACCGTGTGGTATTGGGATCATATTTCCCCTCTTTAATGTATGGTGCCAATATTGGCCTCAACTATAAGAATTTTGATTTCTCTCTCAGTCTTACCGGACAAACAGGGAATAAAATTTTGAACCGGAAAAGGGGAGAAATTATCTGGACCAATGATGGAAACCTGGATGCCGACCTTGCCAAAAATCGTTGGCACGGAGAAGGAACTTCCAATAAATATCCTTCCTCCGCCGGTCTGAGAAAGAGCTGGAATCAAAAGATGAGCGATTATTTTGTAGAGGATGGTTCTTTTATGCGGATTCAGAATATCCAGCTGGGATATACCCTGGACACCCAACGGTGGCTGGACGGACAACTTCCGGAAGCCCGTATTTATGTTACTGCAGAACGACCGCTGACCATTTTTGAATACAACGGGTTCAATCCCGAAGTCTCCGATGGTATCGACCGTCAGACTTATCCCATTCCGGCCGTCTATACAGTAGGACTCAACCTGAAGTTTTAATCTAAAAAAGAATTTATTATGAAACCTGTCAAATATATTTTACTCACTGTTTCGGTTGCAGGCTTGCTGTTTTCCACAGCGTGTCACGATCTTCTGGATGAGCCTGCTGAAAACCGGGCTTTTACTGATGAAACAGATTATACCATCTCGGACAATATGGTACTTCCTTTAATTGGGACGTATGCGGATTTTTATCAAAGAGGATGGGAAGACATTCCTTTGCTGGCTGTCAGGGGTGATGATGTGAACCATGGTGGCGAAGGCGACCAGCAGGATTATGCCAATACAGATAAATTCAACTATAACCGGAATTTCTGGATGTTCAATTCTGTTTGGCAGAATATGTACAAAGACATTTTTACGGCCCACTCTGCTATGGAACAGGTGGAACTTTACATTGCAAATGGTGCCTCACAGGCCAAAGGCGATCAGTATATTGCTGAGGCAAAAGTGTTGCGCGGCTGGTTGTTACTCCAGATTTCGCGGATGTGGGGTGATGTATTTATTACTGAAAGTTCCGACCCTTCTCAATTATATACCATGGAGCTTTCACCCAAAACAGAGGTGATGCAACACATTTCCAATCAGATGGATGAGGCCATTCCAAACTTACCTGATATGCGGCCCAATCAGCGAACCGATATTCCCGGGGGCGTTACCCAATATACGGCATTGGCAATTAAGGCTATGGCCCAATTGGAAATGAAAAATTACCAGGGAGTGGCTGATGCTACAGGAGCGATTATTTCATCAGGACTCTTTTCTCTGGAACCCGATTTTTATAATCTTTTTAAGATTCCCGGGAAATTGAATGATGAGAATCTGCTGGAATTGCAATATTCCGATTATGGACAAGGCTCCGGAGACCTCAGTCGCCACGAATATGATTTTTACGGACCTCAAAACTGGACGCCTGCAGTTGAAGGTGCCGGTGGTGGATGGGGATTTTTTGAGCCCAGTCTGAAGTGGATCAAGTTTATGCTTGATCGTGGTGAACGGCTTCGCCTGGAGACCAGTGTGCTTTTTACCAATCGTGGAATTGCCAAAATTCAGGAAGATGCAGCTTATGCTAACCTGCCGGCCTGGATTTCCAATACGACTCCTTCTGGTGATATTATTAATGATTTTCCGAGAGGCATGTTTTCGAGCGGAAAACAGTACCTGCCATCCAATCAACTTACAGAAGGGCGAAATGCATACGGAACCAATAAGAATTATATCCTCACGCGTTACGCAGAAATTCTCCTGATGCATGCCGAAGCGTTGACCAGAGGTGCCAATAGTTCTGTGATGACGGCAGACGAGGCTGTTAACGAAGTTCGTGAAAGGGCCGGGCTGAATACTCTCACAGGCGTTACCACGCAGCAGGTTTTGGATGAGAAATTTGCAGAGTTGGCAATGGAATTGGGCATTCGTTATTATGACATGATCAGAACGGAGAATTACAATGAACTTAGTTACGATGGTCGTCAGTTTAGTGCCGATAAAACTTATTTGCCCTATCCTCAGGCCCAGGTTGACCTGTTGCCCGCACTTAGAACTGATGCTGAATAATGGTCTTGAATTTAAAACAGAAATATCATGAAGATTTTAAAGAATATACTGGTCTTTTCAATGCTGCTTCTTTTTGCTGGTTCATGCGAAGAAGGCATTGATCCCATTTCAAACGTAGAGCCGGGGCCGGATGAAGCGGCTCCGCAAATAACCCTCAATTATCCCAAAGAGGGAACCAGAATTCAGGTTACAGAACCGGAAACCTCCATTGATATTGATTTTGTGGTGACCGATGACATTGAGATCGGGAATGTGGTGGTGACACTGGATGGTGAGCAAATAGGTTCGTTTACTGATTTTATTGATTATCGCAGGTTTATTAAAAGCCTGACTTACGAAGGGTTGATAAACGGAATGCACACATTATCGGTAACAGCTACCGACCTGGATGGAAAAACCACAACAGTGGAGGTGAATTTCGAAAAAGTACCTCCTTATGAACCTAAATTTGACGGGGAAGTATTTTACATGCCCTTTAACGGCGATTTTATGGAGTTGGTCTCCCAGGAAATGGGCTCCGTTGTTGGAGAACCCGGATTCTCTGATGCCGGGATATCTCTTCAGGCCTATCAGGGAGCTTCTGACGCTTATGTCACATTCCCTACCGATATCTTGAATACCGGAGCTTTTACTGCAGCATTCTGGTATAAGGTTAATGCGGTACCCGGAAATGCAGGCGTGATGTCTATTAGTCCCGAAGGGGAAGATCGTACCAAAGGGTTGCGCTTTTTCCGGGAGGGAGATGCATTAGCCCAAAGATTTAAGTTGAATGTGGGGACAGGAAGCGCTGAGATTTGGAACGAGGGGGATGTTATTGATGCTTCAGCAGACCAGTGGATCCATATTTCTTTTACCGTTTCTGAGGCTTCTACTATCATTTATTTTGATGGGGAGCCGGTAGCTACTACTGATGGCGGTGTAATTGACTGGACAGGATGCGATGAGATTTCGATTGCTTCAGGAGCTCCTAATTTTACGTATTGGGGCCACAACTCAGATCTCAGTATGTATGATGAACTCCGCATTTTCAACAGGGCCTTGTCACAGGCCGAACTTCAGTCCGTAATGGCCGATGAAGGTGAAATACCTCCTTATGAGGCTAAGTATGATAATGAAATTTTCTATATGCCGTTCGACGGTACTTATGAGGAGAAAATTAGTGAAACCATGGCATCCGAAACCGGCATTCCCGGATTTGCCGGGGAGAGTGTTGCCGGGCGGGACGCCTACGCAGGTGCGGCGGATTCTTACCTGACTTATCCCACCGAAGGGTTGACAAATAATGAGTTTAGTGCTGTGTTCTGGTACAAGTCCAATCCGGTACCCGACCGGGCAGGACTGTTGGTGGCTGGTCCTCCGGATCCGGACAATCCTGATGCACAAAACCTGAGAACCTCGGGATTCCGTTTCTTCCGTGAAGGTTCGGCAACTGAGCAACGTTTTAAACTCAATATTGGAACCGGTGACGGTGAGGTATGGAACGATGGTGGAACAATTGACCCATCACTGAATGAATGGGTGCATCTGGCATTTACCATCTCTGAAAGTCAAACGATTATCTACATCAATGGCGAAGTGGCTATGGCTGTAGATTCCAGCCCTATTGACTGGACTGGTTGCGATGTAATGTCAGTCATGTCGGGAGCTCCACGCTTCGCCGGGTGGAACCATCTGTCTGACCATAGCTATATGGATGAGTTGCGACTTTTTAACAGCGTATTATCACAGGAACAAATTCAAGCTATCATGAATAGTGAAAGCGGAAATTAATAAGTTCGTTTTCTTGCAAGCACTACCTAGTGCCAGCAAGAGTATACATGTTTTTTTCCAGTGCTTGATAAGAAGGCGACGAGTGTAAGGCTTGCGATGGCTGAAAAACAGGATTTTACTTTTCGTAAATGACTGTTTTGAAGACGAGCATAACGCAAGAATTGTCGTTTTCTTGCTAGCACTATATACACAACTGTAAATCTGTAGATAGAGAAGGGAGGGTTGTCCGGCATCTGCCGGGCAGCTTTCCTTATTACGCTATAAAAAACAGGGTTTGATGAAAAAATATTTTACGATCGGTCTTTTGCTTCTTTTGGGGGCAGGCTGTTCATTTTCAGGAAAAAAGAGTCAGGAGGGAAGCACCTCTGATAATGGTTTGAGCGACAGCCAACTGCTTGACTCTGTACAATACCGCACTTTTCAGTATTTCTGGGACGGGGCAGAACCCAATTCCGGTCTGGCTCGTGAACGGGTTCATTTGGATGGTGATTATCCTCAAAATGATCAAAATATTGTAACAACAGGCGGAAGTGGTTTTGGACTGATGGCCATTCTGGTGGGCATCGAAAGAGGTTTTATCTCGCGGGAGGAAGGATTTAAGCGGTTTACAAAGGCAGTGGATTTTCTTGACAAAGCCGACCGCTTTCATGGCGCATGGCCACATTGGCTGGATGGAGAAACCGGAAAAGTAAAACCTTTTTCGAACTATGATGATGGAGGTGATTTAGTAGAGACTGCTTTCCTGGTGCAAGGATTACTTGCTGTAAAACACTATTTTAAAGATGGCAGCAACGAGGAACAACAGCTGGTCGAAAAGATAGATCAACTCTGGCGTGAAGTGGAATGGGACTGGTACACCAAAGGGGGTGAAGATATTCTCTACTGGCACTGGTCGCCCAATCATGGTTGGAAAATGGATTTTGGCGTAACCGGCTACAATGAAGCCCTGATAATGTATGTGCTGGCAGCTTCGTCTCCCACGCATCCGGTGCAGCCTTCTGTTTATCATCAGGGATGGGCGCAGAATGGTGAAATTGCTACTGAGTACACCACCTTTGGCTATACTTTACCCCTGAAACATCATGTGGATGCAAAGAAAGGTGGTCCGTTGTTTTGGGCGCACTATTCGTTTTTGGGCCTTGACCCCCGGGGATTAACAGACCAATACGGGGATTACTGGCAGAACAATGTCGCTCATACCATGATTAACCGACAGCATTGTATCAACAATCCAAACGAATACAAGGGATATGGCGAAAACTGCTGGGGCCTTACTTCCAGTTACAGTGTTCCCGGAGCCGCGGCATACATAACCGGACAATCCAGTGAAAAGCCTGCACAAGGTAACTCAGAACAAACAGGCTATGCGGGTCACAGACCTTCTTTTGATTTGAGTGTGATTTCCCCCACGGCAGCGTTGTCATCTTTTCCGTATGCCCCTGATGAGGTAATGCCAGTGATACGTCATTTCTATGAGGATCTTGGTGATAAATTGTGGGGAAAATACGGTTTTTATGATGCTTTCAGTGAAGAGTATCAGTGGTTTCCCCGGCGCTATCTAGCCATTGACCAGGGCCCCGTTCCGGTTATGATTGAGAATCACCGCTCCGGACTTTTGTGGGATCTTTTTATGCAGGACGAAGATGTGCTAAACGGACTGAGAAGGCTGGGGTTTAAAAGTCCTCATTCGGAGTCCGAATAAATTATTAAATTAAATGTTCATGATTTTTGATTCATTATAATCACACAATAGATCGTTAGATATAAGGTGTTGCGTAAAGCTCTGATATGCTGGGTCTTAACAACCAAACACCTTTGAGTGCAAGCGATTGGTGTTCAATCTATTGCAAAAGCTTAACGAAATATTGATCACAAAAGGAAATGATTAAAAAATCATGATAAGTTCCATCTGGCCCTAATTAGTAAAATTTATAAGGATGAAAAGACTGGCGACACTTATTTTTGCTGCATTGTTATCGTTAGCCGGTTTGGCTCAGGAGGTGTTCTTTTTTACCGAAGGGACTGATGAGAGTTATTATGACCAGGGAGTTGTTGATAAAGCCGGATTGGGAGGAAGTACTTTTGAATTTACTTTTCCTCCCGGTGCTCCTCAATACAACGACAAAGTACCTTGCTCAACCACAGCGCACCGGGGCGAAACTTCCCTGAAGTTCAATTATTTATCTGCCCCGGATGGAAACTGGAAGATAACCATTTACCGAAGCGGGTGGTCAACGGCTGATTTGTCACTGCATGATTCGCTGGCCTTTTTTGTTTATTCAGAGGAGTTTTTGCCTGCTTCTGCATTGCCATTAATCGGGTTGCGGGGAATCAATAAAAACAACGACGGAGATGTGGAGTCTGCTCTCTATTCTCTTGGCGGGCACAACTCAGGTATTCCCCCCGGTGAATGGACACGGATAGGAATTCCTCTGAGCATTTTGCGAGTTGATGCGGCCAATGATGCGCTCGACTTTTCGAAAATCAAGGGTGTGGTGTTTAACCAGTCGGAGAGTGACGGAAGTTCCCGTCTCCTGCTTATCGATGACCTTTTTGCTTTTACCTGGGTGGATGAACTTCCGGAGGTTGAAAATCTTACCGCAGATGGATATGACAGTCATACCGAATTGCGCTGGACCAGTCCGGCAAATGATCTGAACCATAGAATCTATGCCTCTTACGACGGAGGACAAAACTATGTGGTGGAGGGCGAAACCACCAATGAATATTTCCTGGATTTTGTACCTGTGGAAGCGCGTAATTCCACGGTTCACTACCGTGTAGTTACCGCCGCTACGGGGAAAGAGTCCCCACCTCAGGAAACATCTGCAGATATTCAAGTTTTCTCCGATGAACAATTGCTGGATATGGTTCAGCGATATGCCTTTCGTTATTTTTGGGATGGGGCCCATCAGGCTTCCGGGATGGCTTTGGAGCGTTCCAATGGTGATGGAACCACAGTGGCTTCCGGTGCTACAGGAATGGGGCTTATGGCTTTGATTGTGGCACATGAAAGGGAGTATGAATCCCGTGTAGAGGTAAAAGAGCGGGTGCTGCAGATTTTGGATTTTCTGACGACCTGTGAACGTCATCATGGTGCCTGGTCGCACTGGTACAACGGAGATACCCGTCAAACCAAAGCTTTTACCCCTGATGATGATGGGGGTGATATTGTGGAGACTTCTTATGTGGCACAGGCCCTCATTGCTTTAAGAAATTATTTTTCGGGAACGGATGCTTCGGCAGTTCAAATTAGGGAGAAGGCGGCAGTCCTTTGGGAGGAAATTGAGTGGGACTGGTACCGCAATGGCGAAAATGTATTGTATTGGCACTGGTCGCCTAATTTCGGCTTTCAAAAAGGAATGAAGGTAAGAGGATGGAATGAATCACTCGTTACTTACCTGATGGCTGCTTCATCACCGGTGCACGGTATTGAGAGAACGGTATATGAGGAAGGCTGGGCCCGGGATGGAGGAATTGTGAATCCACGTACATTCTATAATTACGATATTAACTTGTCGCCCGACTGGGGCGGGCCGTTGTTTTGGCTGCACTATTCTCATTTGGGCATTAATCCGCACGGCTTGGAAGATCAATATGCCAAATACTGGGATGAGCATGTGAATACAGTGAAAATACATTATGCTTATGCTGTGGATAACCCCATGAATCACGAAGGTTATGGTCCCGATTGCTGGGGCCTTACCGCCAGTGATGATCCGGATGGATATACTGCTCACGAACCCTGGAATAACGACAACGGAACCATTAGCCCCACTGCCGCCCTGGCCAGCATGCCCTATCTGCCTGTGGAGTCCATGCGATTTCTGAAGTACCTCTATCGCCAACGGGGTCAGGAACTGTTTGGAATTTTTGGTCCGTACGATGCCTTTAACGACAGTCGCAACTGGATAAAGGAAGCCTACATTGGCATTGATCAGGGGCCTATTGTAGTGATGATTGAAAACCATCGTACTGGTTTGCTATGGAAAAATGTAATGAAAGATACCGAGGTGCAGGCAGGGCTTGAAAAGCTTGGTTTTCAATATCAGGACAATTCTGTATTTGAAGGTTTGCCGGAGGCTATCACCCTTGAGGTATCCCCCAATCCTGTGTCCAGGCGCGCTTTTGTTGCCTTGCCACAGGTGAATTCTTATTTTCCGGTTACTATCCGCCTTTTTAATACAAGTGGACAACTGGTTCGCAGTGAGGAGCGATTGATTACCTCACCCGGGCTCTATATCAATTGCTCCGGGCTTTCGGATGGGCTCTGGTTTCTTGAAATAAGAAACGGTACCAGGCGTTATGTGGCCAAACTGATGGTTGAAAAATAAATAAACAGATTTTAGTAAACAACTAATAAATCATATCAATATGATACGCACTTTTTTGATGTTTCTGATAGCGGGCCTGACTATTTCGTCCTGCAGCCGGCCTTCTGCAAATGATTCTGCAGGAGGAGAAATGGACTCATTTATCAGTGACCTGATGGATGAGATGACCATTGAGGAAAAAATCGGACAGTTGAACCTGATTACTCCTGGAGGAGGAATTCCAACCGGTGAGGCAGTGAGTACCAATGTGGAAGCAAGTATTAAGGAAGGAAAAGTGGGGGGCATTTTCGGCGTAACCTCCCCCGAAAAGGTCAGGAAAGCTCAAACCCTTGCGGTAGAAGGCAGTCGTCTTAAAATCCCGCTTTTGTTTGGGTCGGATGTTATCCACGGTTATAAAACTACTTTCCCGATTCCACTGGGGCTTTCGTTTAGCTGGGATATGAATTTAATTGAAAAGACAGCCCGTGTTGCTGCGGTGGAAGCAACAGCCGATGGACTCAACTGGACTTTTTCTCCCATGGTTGATGTTTCACGGGACCCTCGTTGGGGACGTGTGGCAGAGACTGCTGGGGAAGATCCTTTTCTGGGTTCGGAGATAGCCAAAGCCATGATTCAGGGGTATCAAATGGATGATCTCACCGCGAATACCACGATGCTGGCCACAGTAAAGCATTTTGCCCTCTATGGTGCTCCTGAGGCAGGCCGTGATTACAATACGGTGGATATGAGTCGGTTACGTATGTTTAATGAGTATTTTCCTCCATTCAAGGCTGCTGTCCACGCAGGGGTTGGTTCTGTAATGTCATCTTTCAACGATGTGGATGGAATACCGGCAACAGGTAACAAATGGTTGTTGACTGAAGTGCTTCGCAACAAATGGGGTTTTGATGGGTTTGTGGTCTCGGATTACACCTCCGTAAATGAGATGATTGCTCACGGAATGGGCGATTTGCAGGCAGTGTCGGCATTGGCTCTGAAGGCTGGTTTGGATATGGATATGGTTGGCGAGGGTTTTCTGACAACACTCAGGAAATCTCTGGATGAAGGAATAGTAACAGACGAAGACATCGATAATGCTTGCCGACGAATTCTGGAAGCCAAATACAAACTGGGGCTTTTCGACAATTCTTTTTTGTATGTGAATGAGGCTCTTCCTGCCAGGGAGATTCTGACAGAGGCCACCCGTGCGGTTTCTCGTGATGCTGCTGCGCGTTCAATGGTTTTGCTCAAGAATAATGATCAGATATTGCCATTGAAAAGTGAAGGGACGGTTGCTCTGGTTGGACCCCTGGCCAACGACAAAAACAATATGCTGGGAACCTGGGCTGTTTCGGGGGATCCTCAGACTTCAGTTCCCGTTCTGGAAGGGATGAGAAATGTCGCAGGTAATTCTGTGAACATCCGTTATGCCAAAGGGGCTAATATCTCTGATGATGCTGAATTTGCCGAAAAGGTTAATGTTTTTGGTCCGCGCATTGTCATTGATGATCGCGATCCTGCTGATCTGCTTTCGGAGGCAGTGAAGGTCGCTGCTGGTGCCGATGTTATTGTGGCGGTGGTTGGAGAGGCTTCTGAGATGAGCGGTGAATCAGCAAGTCGGTCGGAGATTTCACTTCCCGAAAGTCAAAAACTACTGGTGAAAGAGCTTGACGCCACTGGTAAACCCCTTGTGCTGGTTATCATGAGTGGTCGTCCACTGACTATTGACGAAGAGCTGGCGCTGGCCGATGCGATTATTTTTACCGGCCATCCAGGCGTGGAAGCTGGAAATGCTATTGCCGATGTGGTGTTTGGAAACTACAATCCTTCAGGAAAACTGACCATGACTTTCCCCCGCAATGTGGGGCAGATTCCTGTCTATTACAGTCACAGGGCCACAGGTCGCCCCAATCCGGGAGACGAGTTCCAGAAATTTCGTTCCAATTATCTGGATGTAGAGAATTCTCCCCTTTTTCCCTTTGGATACGGACTGAGTTACACCGAATTTGAGTACAGTGAGATTACTCTGGATAAATCATCTATGACATCCGAAGATTCGTTAACGGCCTCAATAACAGTCACCAATACCGGGGATTATGCCGGGGAGGAGGTGGTGCAGCTGTACATTCATGATCAGGTTAGAAGTATCACCCCTCCGGTTAAAGAGTTGAAGGGATTCAAAAAAATTATGCTGGAGTCCGGTGAAAGCAAAACTGTAGAGTTTGTGATTACTGAAAAAGAGTTGTCGTTTTATAATTACGACATTGATTTTGTGTCTGAACCCGGTGGTTTTGAGGTTTTTATCGGAACCAATTCGGATGAGTTACAAACTGCTTCATTTGAGTTGATTGAATAAAGAGAATTATGAAGAACAGTCTAAGTCTTCTGAATATAAAATTGTTAGCCTCTGTTGGGGTTGTTGCTTCATCTGTTTTTGGGTGTAGCAGGGCTGTGGAGGAAGAAAAACCGCCCAATATCGTCTTTATTATGTCAGACGATCATGCTTTTCAGGCCATTAGTGCTTATGGACACCCAATTGGTCAGGTTGCACCAACGCCCAATATTGACCGTATAGCCCAGAATGGTGCGATTTTCTCCAACACTTTTTGCGGCAATTCTATTTGCGGACCCAGCAGGGCAGCGATTCTTACAGGAAAACACAGTCATATCAACGGTTTTACCCACAATGGGGTCACTTTTGATGGTACTAAGCCTACTTTTCCTAAGATGTTGCAAGGAGCAGGATATGAGACTGCTATGATTGGAAAATGGCATCTGTCAGGAGAACCTACAGGGTTCGATTACTGGAATATTCTTGACGATCAGGGTTCGTATTACAACCCTGATTTTATCAAAATGGGTGATACGACACGTGTTACTGGGTATGCGACCGATCTTATTACTGAGTATTCCATTAACTGGCTGGAAAGGAGAGCAGATAAAGAACAGCCTTTTTGTCTGATGGTGCACCATAAAGCTCCTCACCGCAACTGGATGCCTGCGCTCCGGCACGTGAATAAATATGACGGAGTGAAATTTCCTTTGCCTGATACTTACTTCGATGATTACTCCGGGCGTCTTGCTGCAGCCGAACAGGAGATGAATATTTATCGTGATATGTACGAGGGGCACGATCTGAAAATGTCTGTGGAAAAAGGTTCCGACAGTTTGCGATACAATCGTTGGCCCGGCGAATTTACGCGGATGAATTCCGAACAGGACAGTATTTGGAAATCTTCTTATCGCCCAGATAATGATGCTTTTCATGAGGCAGCTATGAGCAAGCTGGAGGTAGCAGAATGGAAGTATCAGCGATATATGCACGACTATATGGGTTGCATCGCGTCGGTGGATGAGGGTGTAGGAAAGGTGCTTGATTACCTTGAAGAGAATGGTTTGGCAGACAATACCATCGTGGTTTACACATCGGATCAGGGCTTTTACCTGGGAGAACACGGATGGTTCGATAAACGGTTTATGTACGAACCCTCCTTTCGGATGCCCCTTCTAATTTCCTATCCGGGTCATATTGAGAAGGGAAAAGTGATTGATGCTTTGACTCAAAATATCGATTTCGCCGAAACATTTCTTGATTTTGCCGGAGTTTCTGTTCCCGAAGATATGCAGGGCAGGTCACTCCGACCGATGCTGGAGGGAGAAGAACCTTCTGACTGGCGACAATCTGTTTACTACCATTATTACGAATATCCCGGATTTCACATGGTGAAGCGTCACTATGGGATTCGTACTGAAAGATATAAGTTGATTCACTTTTATAATGACATCGATCAATGGGAGTTGTATGATTTAGAGAAGGATCCCGACGAGATGAATAACCTTATCAATGATGCAGCCTTTGACGAAAAGGAGGCCAGCCTTCGTCAAAAATTGGATTCTTTGATGAGGTTTTACCAGGTACCGCCGATAAACCAATGGAAGGATGAAGATATTTGGGCAGGGCATTGAATTGGTAAGCTTCCTGAACTAATCATACATCAGTGTGGTAGAATCTTTTTTTTCATGAGGGGAAAAAATTGTTTATATTTGTTAAAGTGTTTCTGATACACTTTTCATTAACAGTTAATCTAACCAAAATTTTATGAAGACAAGATTTTCCTTTTTATGTCTGTTTTTCCTGATGCTGACAGTCTCGGTTTCCGGGCAGAACAATGAGTTTTCCCGTATTTCGGTCGATGGCAAAAACTTTGTCAATGAACAGGGAGAAGTTGTGGTATTTGAAGGCCTGAACATTGCAGATCCCGATCGACTGGAAAAAGAAGGGCAGTGGAAAGCCGGACTATTTAAAGAATTGGCGGCATGGGGTGCCAATGTTGTGCGTTTACCTGTGCATCCTAAAGCCTGGCGCGAGCGAGGCGAGGAGGCGTATTTAAAATTACTCGATCAGGGGATTGAATGGGCGAAAGAGGCCGGATTGTATGTGATTATTGACTGGCATTCTATTGGAAACCTGCGAACCGGGTTATTTCAGAATGAGATGTATCATACATCCATTCAGGAAACTCACCGATTTTGGTATACCATCAGTCGCAGATACAAAGATGAGCCTGCTGTTGCTCTTTACGAAATCTTCAATGAGCCGACTACTTTCCTTGGACAGTTGGGGACCTTAACCTGGGAACAGTGGAGTGATATATTGGTGGATATTATATCGATAGTGCGTGCCAACAATCCTGATGCTGTTCCATTGGTGGCAGGTTTTAACTGGGCTTATGACCTAACACCTGTAATGGAGCAACCACTGCCTGTTGAAAACATTGCTTACGTGAGCCATCCTTACCCACAGAAGCGTGAGCAACCCTGGGTGCCCAAATGGGAGCAGGATTTTGGTTTTGTAGCTGATAATTACCCGGTAATTGCTACCGAGGTAGGTTATATGTATCCCGATCAAAAAGGCGCACATATTCCTTGTTTGGGAGATGACGAGTATGGCAAAATACTGACTGATTATTTTGACAGTAAAGGCATTTCCTATGTGGCCTGGGTGTTTGATCCCGACTGGTCGCCTCAATTGATTAAGGACTGGAACTACACACCTACACGCGCGGGAGAATTCTTTAAAGGAGTCATGTCTGGAGATAAATAATATCTCCTTTAACGGGCAACGGAAATAGTTGAAGCTGCCTCAGTCCAATTGCAGGAAATTCGGATTGAGGCAGCTTTTTGTTTCTCTATATTTTGTCAATTCTGTCCCAAATAAATATTTTTAACGTGCTGACTGGCTTGATGAGGGCTGACCTTGGCAGGTAAGCCTAAAAACAAGGTTGTTTTATCGTTAAATCGTCTCTGTTTGAATCTCGTG
>NZ_JADQBH010000234.1 GCF_016278715.1 Marinilabilia sp.
GACGATTACGATAAAAGAACCGTAGTTTTTAGAGCGAAAGCTGGCTCAGTCTTGAAATATTGCGATTAGTGAGAACAGTAGCCAAGCTTGCTTGGATAATGTCGAACGCAGCAATATTCATGAAATATTTTCTTTGCTTCCTTTCTTGCATCAAGGCAAGAATTGGAGCGCAGCGGAAATCATGAACGCCAAAAGATATTATATCGTGAACTAAAGGAAGTCAGGGTTTAAGGGATGAAATCCCTTTTGGGAAATGTTTAGGACACTAATGTTAGTAAATGAGTAATTTTTACAACGCTGTAAATGGTGCTTTATGGACAAATACCCACTAAAAAAAGCCCTCCGGTTTCCCGAAGAGCTTTTCATCTCAAACATCAAACACTCCCACTCATTGGTGGCTGTTTTCTTTCCCCATGATGAGTTTACTTTCGCTTGCGCCCGTTTAACAACCGCTTAAGCAACAAAGAGACCAGGAAACTAACCGAAGCACCTATGGCAGAAAGCACAATCGTTCCCATAACATCCGCCAGGGAAATATTGGTAAAAATCCCTGTCAGTGTTCCCCCAACAAACCCTGCCTGCCGGCCACGCTCGATGTTTCCCGGGCTCATCATTATTCAACGGCAATTACGCGCAGAGCATTGGTCGAACCATTGTTGAGCTTATACAGTTCACCGTTCACTTCCTGCCAAAACAGGAGGCCGAGCATCACAACTCCAACACCACCTTCAACCGGCTCCACACTCCCGACGGTCAGAGTTTCTTCCAAGTGCTCCGACTCATCCAGAGAAAAAGGCTCCCCTTCAACGGTTGCAGCCGCCGATTCCAATCCGTTAAAATCAAAGAAACCGGCTACAGTCACAAATTGCGCATGAGTAGCTCCTTCAGGTTTCCGGATACTGGACGGATTGAAGGCGTCAATAAGTACCTCGGCAACACCTTCTGCAAGACTGGCACCATATCCTTCGGTAAAGATATTCTTCAGGTTACTGTTGGCATTGAATTCAAAACCCGTCAACAAAGCCACATCACCGGCCATCACATTCCGCTCTCCACGAGCCGAGACCTCATCACTCTTCACAATCTTAGAGAATGCAGAAGACAAGCGTCCACTCATCCCCCGGTCAGAAGTTAAGGTTAGCTGCTCGCGAAAAGCATCTCGCAACAATTTCCCGGCCTTGACGGCTCTCAAAAACTCCTGTCCGTTTTCCCGGGTACGCGCAAACCTCGGATCATTCTTGATGCGATCACCATCAATGCCCCCTTTAGTACGGGCCAGATATTTCCCGCCACTTTTGTAGAAAGTAAGGTCTCCTACTCTTCCTTTCAACTTCAAAAAACTTTCTTGTCTTGCCATAACATTTTAGGTTTTCAGGGAGATGGTTAACCCATACACCCTCGTTAATAATTCAAACCTATCACTGAAAACCCATTATTTCAAATCACCACGGGAAACCTGACTTTCAATGAGAAAACTGTCCTGCAATGTCTCTTTTTTTATTATTTTTACAGGTACATATTTACAAACAGACAATACAGCATCAGTATAGATACTGTATAGCTTAAGTATAGATAAAGTATTAAAACCTGACTTATTGTTAAATAAGCAACCCTATAGAAAATGAAGACCAAAAGAATTTGCATCTACGCCAAGGACATCCAGCGCATCACCGGCAAAAGCGAAAAAACCGGTTACCGCATCCTGGACAACATCCGTAAGCGCCTGGGTAAAGAACCCCATCAATTCGTAACCATCAAAGAATTCGCCGACTTCGCCGGCTTTGCCACAGAAGAAGTAAAGGAGTACATCTACGACTAATCCCAGCCATTAAAATATCTCTCCATTTTTTTTGAATTATTTTGTATTAATGTGATACATAAATTCTCTTTTTTCGTACTTTTATAATATGGTTCAGTTTGCACCAAAAACGCACGTTTCAGTTCAAAAAAAATGAGAACAAAACGGTGAGCTCATTGAAATGCTAAATTGTATATTATTAGAAATAAAGTCATTACAGGCACAGGGTGTCGTCCTGCTACCCCGACTTTTCAGGAATCACCTGAAAGCAAAAGCCTGTAAATCGTTTGATTTACAGGCTTTTTTGTTTTTTATGATTCAGTTCGTTTCTAAAATGTTAATTTTCATTGGAAAAAGAAAACAAAAAAGTTAGTTTTACGGGAAACAAAAAAACTTTAAAACTATAAAACAAATTGGAGCCCCTACCCCACATAAGGATTAAAGAAAATTTGATGTTCCTCTCCACAACCGGATGGGGATTGATTGGTAACAAATATAAAGGTGTACAATGCATTCGGGATTTGGATGTTTTGTGCACCTGTTGTTTTGGAAACCCGAAAATAACTGCAGGTGAGGGGTGGTTATAGAATAGTTGTGTGGCATTAAAACAACTGATATACTGACAGATATTAACATAAAGAAAATTGATAATGGATTGTCCAAGATGTAGAACAACTCTTACAGCGGAACCTTTAAACGAAAATGAACTATCATTTGAAATTGATAAATGCCATAATTGTGGTGGAATTTGGTTTGATAGTGGAGAACTTGCGAAAATTGATAAAATTATCGAACCCACAATGTTGGAAATTCGCAAAATCCCCAATAAAACAGAACAACTTAAACCCCTTTATTGCCCTTCTTGCTCAAATCATCCCAGACTGAAGAAAGCTGAACATCCAAGAGATAAAAAAGTAATTGTTGATTATTGCCCTACATGCAAAGGAATCTGGTTGGATAAAGGAGAATTAGAAGCCATTCAGAAAGAAAACTGGGGCATTACAATTGGAAAGATATTCAAATGGTTAATTGGTCATGAATAAATAAGAACTTAAAAGTGAAAAATCTCTACCTTACCATATTGATATTTGTAATTTGCTCATGTTCGGTCACGGAAAGACATGATTCAAATTATAAAAACATGTTTATGAATGGTATAGAGAATCAGTCTACATCACCGAGCAATATTGTTATTTCCGCTGCAAATAAAAAAACAAAAGAAACAAAAGAGATATGCTGTGATACTCAGGACTTTTTTCTGCCCTTATGACTGATTCAATAAACCCGAATTTCAATTTTTTAAAGTACAATGATATAGGAATTCCCAAATTTGAGTTTAAATCAAATGAGGCTTTAAGTCAGCTAAAATTTTTCGAATATGAAATTGATAAGGTTGATAGTATATCTCAAAATACAAAACCAGCAGTAATTGACAGCATTTTGAGCGAAAAGGAGAAAAACGGATATTCGAAATTATTGGAATTAAAAAAATCTGAGAATGAAATGAAATACTTTGAACACTTCCTCTATCGCAATGGTATTCAGACAGAAAGAGATTGTGAAACCGGTTACACAGTAATAACGAATGAATAAAACGCCACACAACAAAGCAATGATACGCCAGCCGTGGCATCCACAACATATTGAGGGTTTCGCATTACCCTCTCCCATGCTTTCAACCCGATAAAGTCACAGCCGGTCTGAAAACCACGCCCAGGCGCATATAGGTACCGAGAAGTAACAATCTGCCAATAAATCTACTAAATGCTGTAAATGGTATGGTTAGGCCTTTTCGTTTGGTTTGGCTCCCAACAAAAATATCCTTCAGACACTAGCTATTTGCCGAAAATTCAAAGGACTTAATAATGGGAAAAATCAAAGTGATAGAGGGCTTTCCGGAAATGGTGTACTTTCGAAGAAACGGTGTACTCACTTTTTTGAATTCAGGTACTGCTTCGCAGGCCTGTTCTAAATACGATTTTCGACTCATAACCAAATTGTTTTTAATTGTTTGAGACCGAAAAATCGGTTTATTAAGAAGATTTCTTAGTTTTATAATGATAAACTCCTGTTGAAAACGGGTTTAGTTCAACCTAGATGTAATAATTCAAGATTTGAGCCACTAACTTAAAAAGTAGATTTGAGTACCGATTTTTATAAATCATCTATTCTTCCCTTTTCTGGAATAATCATCAAGTTGTGCAGGGCATATACCAATTCACAAGAAGATTTTGAAGATTATTACCAGGAAGTATGTTTGCAAATCTGGAGGAGTAAAGACAACTTTCGTGAGGAATCGGAATGGAGTACATGGGTTTACAGAATTTCGCTGAACGTTTGTTTGACCTTATTGAAGAAAAAGAAAAAAAACAGCCAGCATTTTGTATCCGATTCTTTGCCTGCTCAAGAAACAGAAGATAATTATGCATTTTCAGACGAATCTCTAAATCTGCTATATGATGCTATTCGAAAACTGTCAGAAATTGACAGAGCCATAATTATGCTTTATTTAGAAGAAAAATCATATCAGGAAATTGCTGATATTATAGGAACAAATCCAAACAATATTGGTGTTCGTGTTCAAAGAATTAAAATGAGATTAAAAAAATTATTAGATGGAAAGATCAATTGAAAATATTTGGAAAGAAGGCTTTCAAAAGAATGATGACTTAACAGCACCGAAGATAGACAACCTTTACAACCAAAAATCAATTCACATCATTGATAAGTTCAAGAAAATGTTCCGCAACAACTTGATCGCAATTGTAGTTGGTTCATTTGTCTTTCTGATTGTTTCCTGTTTTTTGCACATTCCGGTAATGGGAGCGCTGTTTTTTTTAACGCTTATGGTGCTGGTCTTTATTAATAAAAATTTATTGAATAAGCTGGAAAGGATTGATCAAGGGCAAAATAGTTATCAATATCTTAATTCTTTCAGCCATTGGATAAAAAAACAAATAGCCATTAATAAGCGATTCTCTTCATTTATGTATCCCATTTTTTTTCTATCTTTTGTTTTGGGATTTTGGTTTAATGATGCTGAAGGCACTTACCTGGGCGAACGACTTGTTAACGAAATCCTAATAGGTTTTCCGGATACCTATCTGATATTTGGAGTGCCACTGATCGCTGTAATCATTGCAGTTTCAATTATGGGTCTGCTGGCATATTTTGGTGGCCGGATTTATATGTGGGATTTGAACATTATTTACGGAAGAGTATTGAAAAAACTGGATGAATTATTGACTGATTTAGAAAGTTTACGGAGTTGAACACCTCTCGTAAAGCTTCATTTTAAATGCTTTATAGATTTTTGTGAAAAAAAGATTGTTTTGTTTGTAATATTTCTTGCTTCGAGCCACTAAACAAGAAACAATAAAAATTAAATTTTATGACACTACAAGAAGCAACTAACTTTCTCGAAAGTTTAAAAACCGAAACAACTAAAACATCTGAAACGAAAATTTATGAAAAATTCCTCTATGTTCTGCGCAAATTGAAAAACAGAGCGTTCTCAAAAGATGAAATTCAATCCATAGAAACGGAATTGGATAGTTTAAATTTTGAATCGAATCCTGAGAACAGGAAAAAACACTTCAAGAAAGCATTTCGTAAATTTGAGAAATATTTAAAGGATACATTTTCTTTAACGTCAAAAGGGCATTATACAAATTTGGGTATAGCTCTTGGTTCATCTTTTGGAGTTCTTATTGGAGTTGTTCTCTTATCAAGTTTTGAGCGGTCTTTAGGAATCTCCTATGGAATTAGCTTTGGTTTGCTGGTTGGTATATTAGTCGGTCGTTACATGGATTCTCAGGTAAAAGCTGCAGGAAATTTGATATAACAAATGCAAACATCTTCTATTTTCAGATTAATAACACAATTGTCGGATATCTTAGTTGATTTTTTTGAAAATGGAAAGTTTGAAAAATTAATAAATAAAAACACGAAACGCACTACACTTAGCCTCCGATCAAGCGTTGCTTGCACACGCTTGATATTGGAGGCTATTGTTGAACTAAACAATCTTCAGGGTGCCTCACAATAAAGAACTATAAAACACTGATTTAACTATAGTGTTTTCAATCGGTTTCCGGGAAGGTATTTAATGATGATTTGACTCCTTTTATCTCGTTTTTTGACATATATTTTTGCAATTAACCACATCTTTGATGCTGTTTTGAGTCTGCTGTATGTTAGCATTGCCGGAGGCACAGCGACAAATCTTTTCAATTGCTTCTCGCTTATTACGATTACTCAGAAAACCCAGTTGGGGAATACGTCGAAAGTGAGGATGTACAATATGCTCCAGGGAACGTTCCAGAAATTCCACGCCGGCAAGCGTTTTTGTTTCCTTTCGATAGCTTTAAAGAATAGCTGCCTTTATGTGGCCTTTTATCTTTCAGAAATGAGTTTTTGGCGGAAAAGTGTTAATTTTCATTGGAGAAAGAAAACAAAAAAGTTAGTTTTACAATAAACAAAAACCCTTAAAACTATAAATCAAATTGGAGCTCCAACCCCACATAAGGATTAAAGAAAATTTGAGACTCCTCTCCTCCTCCGGATGGGGAATGATAGATAAGAGATATTAAGGTGTACAGTGCATTCGGGATTTGGATGTTTTGTGCACCTTTTGTTTTTGAAAAATTGAATATAACCGCACTTTGAGGTGTGGTTATAAAATCGTTACCAAACATACTAAAGAACAGCAATGCAAGACAATAGAGATATAATTGAAAAGATTTTACCTGATGATTTGTTTGGAAAGAATCTGTATCATTATACTTCTTTCGATGGTCTAATGGGAATTCTTGATTTTGGAAAAATAAGGTGTACACAAATCTTTTATCTTAATGATATTGAAGAGAATCTTAACGGATGGAAATATTTTATTGACGTATTAGAGACAAATTATAAATCGACCGAATACGCAGGATTTAGAACTGAAATAAAAAGACATTTACAACATTGGTTTAATATTGATTTTGAAAACTTGACAAATGCTGATTTTAAGAAATTAAATATAAGTGATTATAAATCATTTGTATTTTCATTATCAATGGTTAATGACGATTTAAACCAATGGCGTTCATATGCAGGTAATAATCTAGGGTTTTCAATTGAATTTAATTTTAATCAGTCATTTATAGAAAAGCAATCAGAACTTATTGACACAAGGCATTCTGAGGCAAAAAACAATTGCAATTGTAGAATACTATTCAGAAAATGCATTTATGAGGACGAATTCAAAAGGGGAGCATTTCAAACGCTTTTGGATTTCTACTACAAAGATTTTTTAGAAGATGTTAAATACACTCTGGACAATCTATTCTTTGACATTCTAACTTTATGCTTATTTTTTAAAAATCCAAAATTTGAGGCAGAGCAAGAATGTAGAATTGTTGTTCTGCCCTTGGAGGATTACTTAGTAAATGACTCGAATGTCAATAATTTAATAAAATTTAGAGCTGGTAAAAACTTAATCGTACCCTACATTGAAATTGATTGTATTCAAGATAATGTCCTAGGGGTAACAGTTGGTCCTTCTCCACATCCATATCATTCACTTGAAGCATTAAAAATTATGAATGAAAACTTAAAGAGACAGAAGAAAACTATTAATGACCTGAATCTATATGTTTCAAAGGTTCCATATCGGTCATGGTAAGAAAATCAAAAGTACGTTTGGTAACATCATATATAAAATATTGGGGGTTTGGTGTTTACACGAACCTTTCTGCCCCGCACCAACTTTTGTAGCGGCAGACAGTGATGACGCCCGCAAACCCCAACATTTCATATATGTGACCGTCAGACTGCGCAAAAACCTCCCAGTTACATCTTTTTTGTTGTAATATTAATTTTATTAGATAACAGATTAACTTTTACTAATTTTTTGTTGATTTTTATACTTAAATTCAATGCATAATACAAAACGATTTGTTATGCATCACATACCGAGTCAGAACCGAAATCAAATCCAAATGCTTTGTCTGGAGCAATGTGTTGAAAAAGAGAGCTTTGTAAGAGTCATTGATGCATTTGTAGATTTAATTGATTTGAAAAGCTTTGGTTTTAAGCATGTTACTACAAATGAGGAAGGGCGCCCACCCTATCATCCAGCAACACTCTTAAAGTTGTATTTATATGGATACCGCTACGGGATACGTTCCTCTCGAAAACTAGAGTATCAGTCCAAATTCAACCTGGAGGTCAAGTGGTTACTGTGTGGACAAACCCCTTCTAACCGAACCATAGACTATTTTCGGAAAGAATATGCAGAAGCCTTCACAAATGTGTTTCGAAAGTTTGTCTTTCTGCTTAAAGAGATGGGTCTTGTCGAGGGAAAAACCATTGCAGTGGACTCTTTTAAAATTAGGGCTCAGAATTCGTTGAAAAACAATTTCAATATTGCCAAAATAAAACGTCACAAGGAATATATCGACAACAGAATAGCTGAGTTTAAAAGAGATTTAGATGAGGCACAGAACCAAGAAGAAAAGGCCGAACTCAGGCAAAAAATTGAGACTCAAAAAAAAAGAAAAGCTAAGTACGAAACAATAGAGACGCAACTAATAGAAAGCGAGCAGGAACAAATTTCTCTAACCGATTCAGACGCCAGAGCAGTGATACTACACCGAAATATTGTACAAGTAGGTTATACCATTCAGGCAGCCGTGGATGCCAAAAACAAGCTAATCACCAATCTTGAAACAGGACAAGTCAACGACACCCGTGCTCTGGCTCCCATCGCCTTAGATACCAAGAACTTGCTAAAGGTAGAGCAAATTAACATACTAGCCGATAAGGGCTATCATACTGGAGACCAACTACAACAATGCGCTGATGCCAATATTCAAACTTTTGTATCTCCTAAAGATTCCTCATCCAGCGATGATGATATCTTTCCCATTTCACGATTTATTTACAATGCCGACTCTGATTTATACACATGTCCGGCTGGGCAGCAACTTAGAACCAACAATGTCTGGTACAAAAACAGCAGCAAGGGACGCTCACCTGCATTTCGTTTTAAGCGCTATGTAACCCCATATTGTAAGGATTGCACCATGCGTAGTCGATGCACCAAAGGCAAACAAAACGGAAGAGCCATTGATAGAAGCGAATATGCAGACGTAATAGCTCAAAATGCTGCCAGAGTTAATCAAAGTCCGGATTATTACCGCTTACGTCAGCAATTAGCTGAGCATCCTATGGGAACCATGAAGCGACATTGGGGTTTTGATCATGTATTAGTGCGGGGTAAAAAGCAGGTATTGGGTGAGGTAAGCCTGATATTTACCTGTTATAATCTGATTAGGTGTATCAGGATTTTAGGTCATCAGGGATTTCATGAAATACTGGAAAAGGCACGGAAACAACCAAAAAATGACTCAAAACAACCATGTTTAGGCAAAATTATGCCATTTTATGCTAGAATTAATTTGATTCCGGCAGCATAATAAAAAACGGACATTCAAACATGAAATCTCAATCTCTCATAAAATTGTATCTTAGATTTGAAATTTGAGCGTTTTTGCGCAGACTCCCGTTATGCGCAATTGCAACGAAAAAAAACCATTCATTGTTCTAATTAATTCCGAACTTTAATCGTATCTTTGACGTAAGATGATAAAACCCAAAACAAATTGAGAATTACAAACAAACACATTCTTGGCAAACTGATTAAGAAAAATCAGGGGAATTCAAAATTGGTCAAAGCTGTTCGGCAGCTAATTTCCGATATTGAGAAAAATGATTGGGAAACACCCCTTGATTTAACAAATGACAGACCAGATGCCGATTGTGTTTATGGTGGAGAGTTCTATTTTTTCAATATTAACATTCACAGGACTTTAATCCTAATTGAATTTGAAGAAAATGGAGAAGCAACAGTTGTTTGGGCAGGAAACCATGATGATTACGAAATGACTTTCAAAAACAACCGAAATGTCATCAAAAAATGGTTGAGAGATAATAATTGGATTTAAAGCAAAGAACGATGAAAGATATTAAAGACATAAAAGAGATTGAAAATATCGAAAGACTTGAAAATGAATATGATTTACAAAAAGCATCATTGCTTGAGCGTAAATTGCGATTAATGATTAAAGAAAACCCGGATTTAAAACCCATTCGAAAAAAAATAAGAGACTTAATATCAGAATACGAAAGCAGAAAATGGTCGGATTTTGAAAAAATAACCGATTCCCAAATAGAAGAATCTGACAAAGCAGAAGAAATCGTTGATTATGAACAAAAATTCATACAGAAACGAAAAGAAAGCATCAGAAAAAAGCTTAAAGAATTTGATATGACTCAGCAGGATTTGGGACAGATACTGGGCCACCCAAAATCATATATGAGTGAATTAATAAATGGTGTTTCCCAATTCACGCTGAAAGATTTGGTAATAATCCATCGACTTTTAGGGATAAGCTTGAAAACATTAATTCCAACTTATCTTCAATCTGAAACAAGAGATAAAGTGAGAGAATCCATTGACAAATTGAATAAACCAAAACTCAGATTGAGAAAAACAGAAATAGCATAGAAGCAAATGTAGACTTACCCCTTATAGGACAACTCTCAAATAGACATTTTTCTTTTCAATAAACCAAATTTCTAAATGCTTTTTCAGTGAGCTAAGTGGTTCTGTCAAGGGCGGCTGAGGTTACGAAGCCGTTCATATACCCTTGACAGGTTCACGCAGCGAGCTTTCTTTGCTATTTAGATTTTGGTGGTTATCCATCTTTTTTAAATATTTCAAAGGACTGATGCCTCCCAATGACTTATGAGGATGAGTTTCATTGTAATCAACCATCCAATCCCATGCTAATTCTCTTACCTGGGTTAAATCACCAAACAAATAGGCATCGAGAATATCCTCTCTGAAGAAACGATTAAACCTTTCAATGTAGGCATTCTGAGTAGGGCTGCCGGGTTGTATATATTTCAGTTTAATGTCATTCTCGCCGGCCCACTTTTGAAGAGCTTTTGAGATAAATTCAGGCCCATTGTCCACTCTTATTTCACTCGGTTTTCCTCGCTCTGATATTACTTCTTTTAGCACTTGTATTACACGTTCTCCTGGCATTGAAAAATCAGGCTCAATAGCCAGAGCTTCTCGATTATAATCATCAATAATATTCAATACCCGAAATCTGCGCCCATAAACCAGGCTATCACTCATAAAGTCCATAGACCAGGTATGATTGATACCTTCTGGCTGGATTAATGGTTCTTTGGTACGGGCTGGCAATCTTCTTTTTCGCTTTCTACGCAAGTTCAGCTGCATTAAGCGATAAACTCTTAATACGCGCTTGCGGTTCCATTGCAATCCTTCATTACGAATTCGTCCATAATATTCATCAAACCCACTGGTTGGCAGTTTTTCTGCCAGGTTATTGAGTTTGTCAATGACTTCGCTGTCGTCACGACGGCTTTCGTAATACCACATGGAGCGATGCAGGTCTGTTAATCGGCACGCCCTGCCGATACTGATGTCGTAGGTAGCCTGCAAATACTCTGCTCTTGTTTTCTTTTCGCAGGGCTTTAAAACTTTTTTCCCAGAAGATCCTTAAGCATCACATTATCCAGACTTTGGTCAGCATACATCTGCTTGAGCTTGCGGTTCTCTTCTTCCAGCTCTTTTAATCGCTTTAGCTGGGAGGCTTCCATGCCGGAATACTTCTTCCGCCAATTATAGAACGTTGCTTTTGAGATTCCGTGCTCACGGCACAAGCTTTGGGCATCAATGCCACTTTCATACTCCTTGAGGATCTTGACGATCTGGCTTTCTGTAAATCTTGATTTTTTCATAACGTTTTTTGACTGCTCAAAATTAATAATTTGTCTAATTTTAAGCTGTCCGTTTTTCGGGGAAGACTACAAAGGGGTAAGTCTACAAAAGCTACAACAACGGAAGTGGATTGCAAAGGTTTCCAAACTTTGTCATCTTTAAAACTGCTGATGGCAAAGTTAATATTGATGTGTTTTTCAAGGACGACACGTTATGGCTAACGCAAAAGCTTATTGCCAAACTGTTCGAAAAAGGCAGAAGT
Organism: Marinilabilia sp.; assembly: GCF_016278715.1. GTDB lineage: Bacteria > Bacteroidota > Bacteroidia > Bacteroidales > Marinilabiliaceae > Marinilabilia. The sequence goes on from NZ_JADQBH010000234.1 coordinate 11,863, forward strand.
ACTATTAGCGAGCATCTTTAACAAATTTTTGAAGACAGTAAACCGGATAAAAATGTGGTATGTCGGAATTTCCGACTAACCAATAAATAAAAACCTCATGGAGCAACAACCAACCCCGATAATAGAAATAATTGAGCTCATTTTGCTAATGGGCTCCATTACTTATCTCCTTGGGGCGGGTTTTCAGGTTTGTATTTTGCGTAGAAACAGAACATCCTTTTTTAAAGGTCTGGCGGTTATTCTTCTGACCCGGTGTTTAACAATAACGGCATCATTTTTTATCTGGAGCTTTTGGAATTTACCTTTTGATATAATGTTTTTTTTTATTTTCCTGCCGGCTCTTTTGCCTGAGGTGGTATTGAGCCCGTTGATGTTGAAGGTGTTTGGAATTAGGTTGACTCACATAGCAGGAAAAAGCCTGATAAATCAATAATTTCCCAAAAACTGGATTTTACCAACCGAAATATTATGAAAACTATTATGGAATACCCTTTTAGAAACAAAAAGCTAAAACTCTTATTGGCTTTAATGATAACAATCCTTTTTACAAGCTGTTCTAAGGATAATACCGAGGCGGTATATAATCATCTTGATTTAAGAAGAATGGCAAGCTTTATAGGAAAGCCTGTTGAGGATTTCGAGAACCACTATAAACAATTTCGTTTAAACGAGGGAGCTATTCTTGAAAGACCACGATTTAGAATTGAAACTCAAAAGGGCAATTATGAAATTTCAATATATGGAAAATCCAACCATATTGATACGACTTCTGTCCAAAGGATCTTAACTACGATTGATGGAAAGCGGATTGACAATAATGAATATTACTTAAGTATTGAGGTGTTTGAACAACTGGTAAAGAAAAATTTCAAAGAGTTACCCTATATGACTAAAATTAAACTTGAGTCTTCATTTTCAGGTGAAGAAGTTGAGTTTGAAGATTATGAAACTTTTTATGCAAAAGCAAAAAAAGAAGGTGTAAAATCAATTATGCATCTATGGATTCTGGAAAATGAAAATGACAATGCTTATAACCTCAATTTTGGTGACAATAAAATATCTTTTTTGATTCGGGGATTGCCATTAATTTATTATTGAAGCATTCAAGGAACAATTACTGCTTTCATTTAAGCCAGGCTTTAATTCTCGAAAAGAGATTTTTTTCAAGGTCTATACTTGACGCAAAGTATTGAAATTTTCCAACTTCTACTGGAACCTTCTGGAATTAGTTGGAATTTTTCGGGAATGTCGGAGATATTTCAGTTTTTGGTATCCCTCTCCACTTCTTAATATGCTTTTCCTGTTGGATAATCCGGAGCAAGCTGACCCCCTAAAACCGGAAAGATTTCACTTCAGATTAAGATGAAAGACAACTGCCATTCCGGCGGATGTTGACCCCGCTTTTAAGATAAATTTCCGTCGATTATTCCGGAGCATGTTGACCCCTCTTTGAAGGATTCTGGTCATTTCTCCGGAGCATGTTGACCCCCTGTAGTTATCTATACATTGGATTTTGGTTTTTTAGCGATCAAAAATTGGTCACTAAAAGAGTTCGTGATGGCAGGAAAACCAAAACCAATGAGTCAGATAAAACAACTTTTACAGCTGCATCAGCAAGGCAAAAGCAAAAAAGAGATTGCACGTATACTTGGTATAAGCAGGAATACAGTTAAGTCCTATCTTAGGAAAATAGAAGAGTATTTATGGATGAGATTATTTGGAGGAAAATCTGATAAATAAATATAATGGATTAATATACAAACTGAATACGACTTGGTGTTTTACCCGATGAACTAATTGATTTTGTAAATGATAATATTCAAATAATACTTGACCTTGAATAATGCACGACACCACAATCGTGTAGACTGCCGCTAGACTATTAGCGCACATTGCAAAGACGACGGTGCAAATCTTTGAGAAAATTTAGATTACTCAATTGATACCGGCGAATTTTTCTGACAGCAAAAAATGACACAAAAAGACCAATTGGAGCAGCGATAATAAGACCTATGATAGATTCCTCAGTATTTATGACCTCAATAAATAATTTGTTTTCATAATAAACGTGAATTGAGAGGACTGTTAAAACATAAAATAATGGGATTACGATAAAGTAAAGCTTGCTAAATTTCCCTGTTAACCATTTAGACAACAAACTTATTCTTTCGGATAACCAATCCTTTAGAGGAAGACTGAATTTGTTATTTTGTATTTTATACCATGATAAAATTCCTGAAATAAGGGAAACTATCACGAGTAATCCAAGTATTGCATTATTGATTAAATATATTAAATCGTCCTGTCGCTTTAATGATGTTATTAACAAAAAGAAAATCAAACCGATACTTGTTAAAATTGAGGTGCTTAAAATGACAATGAACTTATTTAATGTTTGTTTCGCTTTTGATTTTAAAAGTAGACTTAGTTCATCCTTAGATTTAGGATTAATTTCATTATCAATTGATTTCCATATTTTTTGCAATTCTATGTTTTCCATGATTTTATTTATTTAAATTTTGTTTCAATGATTCTTTTGCTCTATTGATTCTAACACCAACATTTGATTTTGAAATACCGATGATTTCGGCGATTTCATCATAACTTTTTTCTTCCAAATAAAGCAACATGATTGATTTGTCAAGCTCATCAAGTTTATATATTGCATTCAGGAGTAGTTTTAATGATTCATTCATAGATAAATCCTCAATAAAATCTGATTTATCGGATAACTCAGGTATGGATTCCCTGTATTCTAACCGGGATTCTTTTTTAATCCTTGATAATGAAGTATTTATTGATACAGCATAAATCCATGAACCAATACTATTATGATTTTTAATTGTTGGATAGGACTTCCAGAGTTGATAAATGATTTCCTGAATATTATCTTCTCTGTCTGTTTTATTTTTAAAGTATACCCAACTGACTTTGTGGAAAATACCTTGATAATTTGTAAGTATGTCGAGAAAATTTTCTTTTTGTGATTTCATATTTTTCACATCTGTTTCTATTAAAGTGTTCCTTGATTAGAATTTATTACAAAAAAACAGAAATATTTTTAAAATTACCGATTAAATGACTGTATATTTGAGAGATAGGAAAAGCAACGATGCGCAAGAACGCAATATACATTAGCCAGGGGATGTGGGTAAATTTAACTTTTGTTCATTTACTCAAAATTGTAACGGTTTGATAAGTTGGAGGTTCGAAATCCCCGCCGACCACATACAGGTCAACGTTGAAGCCAATTATACAGACTGAGCACACAAAGATTAAATATTGCCCTGAAACCTAAAGAAGTACTTATAGAAGCGGTATATAAATTTCGAAAAAAAAAGCTCAAAGAGAAGGGATTTGTGTTCTCCAACTCCAATTGAAATTTTCGAAAAAGCCAAACGGCCCGACTTATTGGTGAAATTGGGCTTTAGAGCTATGTCATAAAAACTATCTTTGAAAACAAATATAGTCTCCATCAAGATAAAATATAATCGAGCATGAAAAAAATAGTGTATTTATTTATCACTCTGGTTATCACTCTGGCAAGTTTTACTTTGTCAGCACAGCAAACGAAATTTACGGACGTTTATTCTTTCATCGAAAATACAGCGGTATTTGAAATAAACCAGACTGAAGGTCACACGGTTTGTATTCCTTTTGAGTCGGTTGGGGAAGCATTAAATCTTCAGAAATCGAAGTCAGAAAATGTGCTTTCGCTGAATGGAAAGTGGAAATTCCATTTTGCCAATACTCCGGAAGGTACACCCAACGACTTTTATACATCAAATTTTAATGATCAGAAATGGTCTGAAATTACAGTTCCTTCCAACTGGGAAATGCAGGGTTTTGGCGATCCTTTGTTCCGAAATGTAGCACATCCGTTTCAGTCCAATCCGCCTTTTGTTCCGCGCGAATACAACCCGACTGGTTCGTATCGCAAAACATTTACCCTACCGGCAAATTGGAAAAGCAAACGCATTTTTTTGCGCATGGAGAAAACCGCTTCGGCATCGTTTGTCTGGATTAACGGACAGGAAGTGGGCTACAACGAAGGTGCTCAAGAGCCTGCAGAATATGATGTTACGAGTTTTCTGAAACCAGGGAAAAACACCATTGCCGTCAACGTAATTAAATATTCAGATGGTGTGTATCTCGAAAGTCAGGACTATTGGCGACTGGCTGGTATTTTCGATGATGTTTGGCTGTATGCAAAAGAGGATGTGCATATCTTTGACTGGTATGCCACTACCGACCTGGACGAAAACTATGAGAACGCAAAACTGAATTTGCAGATTACGGTAAATAACCAATCGAAAACCGATATACAGAGCTACAAAGTTCGCACTTCGCTGTTTAATTCAGACAATGTGTTGGTTCAGGATTTTACTTCTGATGCAGTTCAAATAACTGCTGATAATAAGGAAAATATTAATATTTCATCAGAAATATTAAATCCTAAAAAGTGGACAGCCGAAACGCCCAATCTCTATCGGTTAACACTGGAATTAATAAACAATGAAGGTAAAACCGAAGAAGTAATTACGGGTCGTATAGGTTTTAAAGAAACCGAGATCCGCAATCAGGTTTTCTACCTCAATGCTAAGGCCATAAAACTTAACGGCATCAATACGCACATGCAACACCCCACTTTGGGGCATACCATGGACGAAGCCACCATTCGGAAAGATTTTGAACTGTTTAAACAGTTCAATATAAATTGTGTACGCATATCACACTATCCTCCTGTAAGGCGCTATTTAGAATTAGCAGACGAATATGGGTTTTACATCATCGATGAAACTGGAAATGAAGCACATGCCACGGAATATCTTAGCAATAATCCGGACTGGGAACCCATGTATCGCGAGCGGGTTCGCAAAATGGTGTTACGCGACCGCAATCATCCTTCCATTCTTTTCTGGAGTGCAGGCAACGAGGCTGGGGAAGGTAAAAATATATGTGCTGTAATTGATGAAGGACGGAAATATGACAGTACACGATACTGGATGTATGGAGGGAATGCTTTTTCGCATCGCTGCGAAGAGATTATTGGACCACGTTATCCTACTCCTTTTGACCTCAAAACACAGGTGGGGATGGTTCCTGAAAGTGTTGATCCGCGACCATCGTTTATGGACGAATACCTTTCGGTGGCCGGAAATGCAGGTGGTGGACTGGATGAATATTGGGATGTCATTTACCAGTATCCACGCATCATGGGTGGTGCAATCTGGGATTTCGTGAGTCCAGGCTTGCTCGAGCCAGTTCGTAAATTGACAGACTCTTCACCAAACAAGGTCGCCACGCACATCATGGGACGCGCAAAACTGGTTGCCGGACACGATGGAAAAGGTATTGATCTGAATGGTCACGACCAATGGGTGGAAGTCTACCAGGATAAAAACACAGAAATTTCCGGCAATGAATTAACGGCTTCACTTTGGATTTTTCCACGCGATTTAATGAAAATGGGTGGAACACTGCTCACCAAAGGGAACTATCAATTTGGTTTGCAGCAAATTGGTGCCGATTCGCTCGATTTCTATATCTACACTTCGAAAAAAAACCATGTCCGTGCTGCTTTACCCAAAGATTGGACACAAAACTGGCATCATGTGGCAGGTATTTATGACGGAAAAACGATTTCACTATTTATCGATAACAAAAAGGTGGCTGAAAAACCGGTTACCGGAAACATTACTAATTTCCCTTTCCCTCTTAATGTGGGCAAAAATGCCGAGACACATGGTCAGCATTTGTCCCGTTATTTGTGTGATGCCATAATCGACCAGGTGGGCATTTTCTCCAAAGCGATTGATATCAACGATCTATATGCAGCAAATCCGGACTTGAAAAACCATGCTGCTTTGTGGCTCGATTTTGAACAGGAGCAAAACGAAGGCGAGTTTTTTAGCTATGGAATTGGCGCGCGTACCTATGGAAGTATTTGGCCGGATCGGGTTGCGCAGCCTGAAATGTGGCAAATAAAAAAATCGGCTCAACCCATTTCTGTTAAGTGGAGCAATGCCGAAAAGATGGAAATTGAAGTGGAGAACCGAAACTTTTTTACCAATACCAATGCTTTTGAAGCACGTTGGAATCTGGAGGAAAACGGCATATCAATTGCTTCCGGAAAAATGGAGGTGGATGTCGAACCGGAAGCAAAAAAAATATACGTTCTTCCTATCCAAAAGCCTCAGTTAAAAGCCGGTGCAACCTATTTGGCAACAGTTAGTTTTCATTTAAAGGAAGCTAGAAAATGGGCGCCCAAGGGTTTTGAACAGTGTTGGAATCAATTGGAGTTGCCATGGATTGTTCCTGCCGATAAAAAATTGGTACAGCATCAGACCAATCCTTTAAAAGTGACAGATAATGAGCAAAATTTGATTGTATCCGGAGTAAATTTCGATTATACCTTTAATAAAGCCGATGGACAATTGTACTCCATGAAATACATGGGTACAGAATTGCTGAATCAGGGAGCGCAACTCAATGTTTGGCGTGCTCCTGTGGCGAACGAACTGGACGACTGGACCACTTATTCGGTTAATGTTTTTCCCAGAACCGAGGGCTACGGAAGGATGATTGCCACTTCATGGTACTCCATCGGTCTGGATAAAATGAAGTCAAAACCTGAATCATTTCGGGTTGAAAATAAGGATGAGAATGTAATTGTCAGTATTCGTGAAATTGCTCTCTTTGGAAATGCAGGCAGTGCAGGCTTCGAAAATGAGATGATTTTTACAATTTCGCCCGATGGCGAAATTAGTCTGCAGCACACGATAATTCCGAATGGAAATATGCCCATGTCGTTGCCACGCATCGGAACAAAATGGGTTTTTGATGACCAAATGCAAAATGTAGAATGGTTTGGACGTGGGCCGCAGGAGAATTATCCAGACCGCAAAACCGGCTACCGTATTGGGCTTTATCAGTCGACCGTCGATGCTATGTTTGAGCCCTATTTAATACCTCAGGATTTTGGCTTGCGGACAGATAACCAATATGTGAAATTAACAAACGATGAAGGAATCGGTATCGAGTTTTCAGCAATTCAACCCTTTAATTTTAATTGCTATAATTACAGCACCGAAAATTTGTCAAAGGCAAAATACACCTATCAATTGATTAAATCGGATGGTGTAACATTCAATTTCGACTACCAAACTACCGGGGTAGGATGCACGGCAACAGGGGTGATTAATAAATATCAAACCATTCCTCAAACCATACAGTTCACAAGTTCGATAAAACCATTTATAATCAATAAATAATTATGGTTCGGAGGAAAATATTGATGTAAGATTGAAACAGAGTTTTCAGATGACAAAATCAAGAATGGAATATTTGAAATAATAACTGGCTACAATAATGTATTAAAGTAATAGCCGGTCCAGTAGTAAATTCAAGCGTTTTAGCCCACTTCAATTTTCGGGTAACTGGACAGGGATGAAGTAGGCAAACGGTTACTATTCTTATACAAACCGTTGCCACCAATAATTAAAAGCAGAAACCAATGAAGAAAATTTTAGGATTATTACTAACTGGATTTATTTTCAATTTTGCAGGTGCTCAAGACTATCAAAATGATTTTAATAAATTCTTTCAGGAAAATGACTCAATTAATCAACTTAAGACACTGACTGAATGGGAAAAATCAAACCCCAAAAACCCTGAGCTATTTACATCCTATTTTAATTATTACTTTAGTAAAAGCAAAGATGAAATAATAGTCGTTGCAGCAGGAAACCGTGAGGCAGACTGTCATCGGGGGCTTAGACCGATTAAGGGTCCCGATATAGAATTTGTAAGATTTTGCCTCAAAAGCAAAATCAACAAAATTCATATTCGGGATCGTAAAGGGGTAAGAGCGAAAACTAAGACTGATACGCTCCCTACCAAAATGGTAAGCTGACAGGTTATGAGCGTTTAACGCAGCTCATACGGAGACGTTGATCAGCCGGCAGACAGGATGGGCCTAAACTCACATTAGCTGTTATTAGAGCGGAATCCCGAAGAAAAATCGGGATACGGTTCTTAGGGGGAAGGAAGGGAGGATTTTACTCCTCCTGACCTACCCGGTGGTCAGTGAAAAAAGAAAAACATTGCAGAAGTCATGAAATTAGAAGATTTTGGATACAATGACAAACTCCAAAAATTAAGAGTTGAGAATAACCTTTCAGACTTTGAGATTGGTAGAGTCATTGCGGAGCATAAGGAAAGATATATTGTAAAAACCGAAAATGGTGAATATGAAGCCGAAATAACAGGAAATTTAAGATTTTCAGCAAAAAGTCGTATAGATTTCCCTGCGGTTGGCGATTGGGTTGCATTGTCATCGTATGATGCTGAATTTTCAGTAATCCATAAAACATTACCGAGACTATCAATGATTACAAGACAAGCCATTGGTCAATTTGGAGAAATACAAATAATTGCAACAAATATTGATTATGCATTTCTGATTCAAGCCGTTGACAGAGACTTTAATATCAACAGACTTGAAAGATACTTGACAATTTGTTTTTCTTCTAAAGTAAAACCAATAATTGTATTGACGAAAACTGATTTGATAAATGAACAAAAAATTGCTGAAATAACAGACAGCATTAAGCAACGAATTAAAGACATTCCGGTTTTTGCAATTAGTAACGCAACTCAGGATGGATATGAAGCACTTAAAATGACTATTGAAAAAGGTAAGACCTATTGTATGCTTGGTTCTTCAGGAGTAGGAAAGTCAACATTATTGAACAATCTCTCTGGAAAAACTTTAATGAAAACGGATTCAATTAGCCAAAGCACAAATAAAGGAAGACACATAACAAGTCATAGGGAATTAATAGTTCTTGAAAGTGGCGGTATACTTATTGATAATCCGGGAATGAGAGAAGTAGGAATTGCGGATACTTCAAGCGGTTTAGAAACTACTTTTGACAGAATTATCTGCCTTTCGCTAAATTGCAAATTTAAAGATTGTACACATACAAATGAAATCGGTTGTTCGGTAATTGAAGCAGTTGAAAAAGGAGAAATTGACAAAAAATCCTATGAAAACTATCTGAAAATGGAGCGGGAAAAAGCACATTTTGAAACAACAATTGAAGAGAGACGAAAAAAAGATAAAGAGTTTGGGAAAGTGATTAAGAACTACAAAAAGGATATGAAGAAAAATAAGTTCTAAACTTGAAATTTGAGACATCATTAGATTGAGAAAGATAGATATACAAACAAACACCGAACCGCTAACACGCGGTTTAAAGAATTGCCGGTTCAGTAGGTTATTCAAGGGTTGTAGCTCGCAATAGTTTTTGTTATAGGGGATAAGAACGTAGTCCGCAATCGGCATTTTTTCATACCGCCAAACTTTGTGCTTAATTTAAACGGAGAGACGCGAGTTTTTTAAAGAAAAGATTGAAAAGTGTAAACAAAAAAAACAGGAAATACTGGAAAATGGATTTCAACTAAATTCATAATTTAAAAAAGCGACTTCTCATATGGAATACTTGGGTTCTTGTTTATGCAAAGGAATTAAATTTAAAGTTATAGGTGACTTTGAGAGTTTTTATTTATGCCATTGCAGATATTGTAGGAAAGACACAGGGTCAGCTCATGCTGCAAATTTATTTTCCTCAACAGCTAAACTAGAATGGATAAAAACGGAAACTGAAATTAAAAGATTTCAACCACACAAAAGTAATCATGTTAAAGCATTTTGTACAAATTGTGGTTCAGCTCTGCCCAATTTACAAATGGAGGGTAAGCTTTTAGTAGTCCCAGCAGGATGTTTAGATACTAAATTAGAAAAACGACCTAATGCACATATTTTTATCTCAAATAAAGCAAATTGGGATGATTCGCTGGAAGAAATTGATAAATTTGGACGTTTCC
>NZ_JADQBH010000185.1 GCF_016278715.1 Marinilabilia sp.
TACGACACCTTCAGCGTCGATATTTGGTGTTTTGTGAAAGCTATAAACATAGGAGCCCTTCAGGCTCCGTTGCCTTCAATAAAAGGACATGCCCCCGAAAACTCTATTTCCCTCAATTATAAAAGCATGACCCCGAAGGGAGTCAAATATTTATAGATATAAATGTATGTGTAAGAATCGACCCCCAGAGTGGGTCGTACCAGTTAGGTATATTTGTTTAGCGAATGGTTTTTTGTAAATATAAGATAGGCTCCCATTCTTGTGACAATACTCCGTTAAACTTCTTCAAATGCCTGATTAAGAGTGGGTTGCAGCCGCTGGGGGGGGTACTATTCAACTCTCTGATAATAAAAGCTTTGCGTCATTGCGTCTCTGCGTTTAGGCCTTTTTTAACGGACTGTTAGAATTTACAAAATCCCTACAAATCGCCAATGCTTTCCGGCCCAATTTTCACCCGCATAATCAATCCCAATTCGGGGTGAGGTGATGATTTTTGGTCTTTCGGGTAGGTTTTTATTATTCTCTATCCACAATCGGTTTGAAGAAATGGAATCTTCACCATAAAAGGATTTGTCCAGTTTCAGGGCCCGGCCGATTCGTCCCGGACCTTCAATTTCCACCGAACCCCTGATAAGAACCGCCTGGGGAATTCCTTCTCTCCCTGTGGTGAAATTGAGCAACCAGTACATACCGTAGATGAGGTAAACATAAACCAGTCCACCCCGGTGATACATCACTTCTGTGCGTGGAGTTCGTCCTTTACTGGCATGACACCCCAGATCCTCTTCGCCCCGGTATGCTTCCACTTCATTGATGGTTAATCGAAGTATTTCGCCATTCTCAAACCGGCGTACCAGGGTTTTTCCCAGAAGTTCGGGAGCCACCTCAAGTACATCGCGTGAAAAGAAATGACGGGATAATCTCATTTAGTACTCTTGTTTATCCTCAAACTGCGACCAGTGTTTGAAGGCCTGTTTTATATTTTCAGTCACTATTTGCTTTGTAGGGATAGCGCGTTGATTGATCGGTTTTTCAAGTTCCTGATAAATAAACTCGTCATCGAACCCTATGGCTGCCGCATCCTGACGAGTGTTGCCAAAGTAGAGGTTTTCAAGTCGTGCCCAGTAAATGGCACCCAGACACATGGGGCAGGGCTCGCAACTGGCATAGATGGTGCAACCGCTCAGGTCGTAAGTGCCAAGCTTCTTGGTGGCTCTCCGGATGGCTTCCACTTCGGCATGGGCTGTGGGATCGTGCTTGTCGGTTACGCGGTTGCATCCGGTGGCTACGACCTCCCCATCTTTTACCACTATGGCAGAGAAGGGGCCTCCGCCTTTTCGTACATTCTCTTCTGCCAGGTCGGCAGCAATTTTCATGTAATCTTCGTGTGTGTTCATTCGTTTTTTTCTTCTTTTCGTTCTGCAAATATGGAGAAATCCGGCGGTTTAAGGAAATTGGGATGAGTTTTGGGTTTCGTGTTTCGAGTTTGGTTTTGAATTACGGGGTTGCGCGATAACTGGTTCCCCCTTCAGGGGGTTAGGGGGTAAGCGAAGGGGGGCCGAGTTCAGAGTTTCGTGTTTTGAGTTGCGAGTTTTTGTTGAGGTGTCCTGATATAGATTGACTTTTCGTTTCATAAACCTTTGACTTGTTGACTTTTGTTGCAAATATTTTTTAGGGCAAGTCACTCCCGGCCATTTGTCAATGAGCTAAGCGCCATCAGCTAACAGCTAACAGTCAAACGCCCCATGCTCCCTGCTCCACGCCCTCTGCCAAGAGCTTCTAAATTTTCTCCCTGAAAGATTGGTGATTAAGAAAATTAGCCGTACTTTTGCGGCCGATTATTATCCGTGCTAAACAGCACAAGTGATTGTATCGCAGATGATTTGCTGCTGCTGATGTTTGCCCGATGTCAGTAACAGCAAGGGATACACTTGTGTTGTGTGATATTTTTTAATGTAGGTCTAATATTCAAAAGAGGAAGACAGTGGATACTTTAAGTTACAAAACAAAATCGGCCACTCAGGCTACCATCAACAAAGAATGGGTTGTGGTAGATGCCAGTGATATGGTGCTTGGTCGTTTGGGTACCCGCGTTGCAAAATTGCTTCGTGGAAAGTACAAACCCAATTATACGCCCCATTTAGATTGTGGTGATAATGTCATTATTATCAATGCCGATAAGGTGAAACTCACCGGGAAAAAATGGACCGATCGTGTGTTCTTTTCGCACAGTGGATATCCGGGTGGTCAGCGCGAAACAACTCCTGAGCAGATGTTTGCCAAAGACCCCACTAAGTTGGTTCAGCATACCATCAAAGGAATGTTGCCAAAGAATAAGCTGGGAAATCAGTTGTTCAAAAACCTGTTTGTATATGTTGGCAGCGAGCACAAGCATGAAGCCCAGAAACCAAAGGTAATTGATATTAATACCATTAAATAAGCAGTATGGAAGTGATTAATGCAATTGGACGAAGGAAAGAGGCCATTGCCCGTATCTATGTAAGTGAGGGAAAGGGTCAGATTACCATCAACAAAAGAGATTTGTCTCAGTATTTTCCCACCCCCACACTTCAGTATATCGTTAAGCAGCCATTGAACACCATCAATGTAGTTGGCGATTACGATATCAAAGTGACCCTCTGTGGTGGAGGTATCAAGGGACAGGCTGAAGCTACCCGCCTGGCTATCGCCAGAGCTCTCGTTAAAATTAACGAAGAAAATAAACCTGCTTTGCGTGCAGAAGGTTTTCTTACCCGCGACTCTCGTGTTGTGGAACGGAAGAAGCCCGGTCAACCAAAAGCAAGGAAACAATTCCAGTTTAGCAAGCGTTAATAATCGTCTGGTACGTTTAGTATCTAAACTGTTAAGATTCCGCGTAAAGGACTACTTAATGGTTGCTTTAAACAGAATGTAAACGAAAAAAACAAAAAAAATGCCCAGAACTAATTTCGATCAACTTTTAGAGGCCGGAGTACATTTCGGTCACCTCAAGAGAAAATGGAATCCCGCTATGGCTCCTTATGTATTCATGGAGCGCAATGGAATCCATATTATAGACCTGCACAAAACAGCGGCTAAAATTGATGAAGCCGCTGATGCTTTAAAACAAATCGCCAAGTCGGGCCGCAAAATTCTTTTCGTCGCTACCAAAAAGCAGGCAAAAGATATTATTGCTGATAAAGTTGGCGCTATCAATATGCCTTATGTTACTGAGCGTTGGTCGGGTGGTATGCTCACCAACTTTCCTACCGTGCGTAAGGCCGTTAAGAAAATGGGATCAATTGATAAACTGATGGGCGAAGATGCCTGGAATCGTCTCTCCAAGCGTGAGAAGTTGCAGATTACCCGTCAGCGTGCCAAACTGGAGAAAACTCTGGGTTCTATCAAAGATTTGAATCGTCTTCCTGCTGCTATGTTTGTGGTTGATGTGATGAAAGAACACATCGCCGTTAGAGAAGCCCAGAAGTTGAACATCCCTGTGTTTGGAATGGTTGATACCAACTCTGATCCTAACAAAGTTGACTTTGTGATTCCTGCCAACGATGATGCATCTAACTCTATCGAGCTGATAGTGGACATCATGACTCAGGCCATCAAAGAAGGTCTGTCCGAGCGTAAGGCCGAGAAAGATAAGGAGCCTCAGGGTGACAAAAAAGGTGGTAACAAAGGTGAAGGTGGTCGCAGAACCCGTGCTCGTAAAGAGGATACTTCTGCTGCCGATAAACAGCCGGTTGCCTCTTCTTCGGATGAGCCGAAAGCTTCAGACGAAGAAACCAAAAAAGAAGAGTAGTATTGTTTGAGGGGTTCGCTTTTTTTAGCGAACCTACTCTTATTAATAACCTTTAAATTATATATCATGGCTATTACTGCTGCTGATGTAAGTAAACTCAGAAAAATGACCGGCGCCGGTATGATGGATTGCAAAAAAGCTCTCCAGGAAACCGATGGCGATTTCGATAAAGCTGTTGAAGAAATTCGTAAAAAAGGAATGGCCGTTGCAAATAAACGCGCTGACCGCGACGCTACCGAAGGGGTTGTACTTTCAAAAGTAACCGATGATGCTAAAACTGGTGCATTGGTTGTTTTGAATTGTGAGACCGATTTTGTGGCTAAAAACGAAAGCTTCGTGGCACTTACACAGTCAATTCTTAACCTTGGTCTTGCCAAAGGTGCTAAAAATCTTGCCGAGCTTAACGAACTTGAACTTGACGGTGTTGCTGTTAAGGATGTAATCACTGAGCAGATTGGTGTGATTGGTGAGAAACTGGAACTGGCTGCTTTCGACGTAATCGAAGCCGAAAAGGTAGTTGCATATATCCACCCGGGTAACAAACTCGCTACTCTTGTTGGTTTCAACAAGGCTGATGTGGAAGACCAAATGGGTAAAGATGTTGCTATGCAGGTAGCTGCAATGGCTCCTGTTGCTGTTGATAAGGATTCTGTTCCTCAGGATGTTATCGAGAAAGAACTGGAGATTGGCAAAGAAATGGCCCGTAATGAAGGCAAACCCGAAGAGATGCTTGACAAAATTGCTCAGGGTCGTTTGGGTAAATTCTTTAAAGAAAGCACCTTGTTGCAACAGGCTTTTGTGAAAGACAATAAAATGTCTATCCAACAGTACCTGCAGGGTGCCAACAAAGAGTTGACTGTAACTGCATTTGAACGTTACTCTTTGAGTAACTAAGTATTACAGAGGTTTTTTACAATATAACTAAGGCCCGGTCATGTTTTGACCGGGCTTTTTTGGTTATACCTTTTGAGAAGGTTACTATCAATAGCGGGGTCATTGCGAGGGCCAGGCCCGAAGCAATCTCAAGTTATTTGTCCCACAAATCTTTCCATTGGGCTTGATTGTTTCTTTCAGCTTCTTCTTTGCTTAATAATATCTTTTGTAACAGGCCTTCCATAACCTTTTTAATTTTTGTGTCACCCCTGGCGGGGCTTTTCTACTCATTGCAACATCATTGCTACCAAACTGTCGCCCCGCCCGTGCTGGAGCAGACAGATTGAGGAGTACGTACATTTCAAAGTGCTTTCTTTCCCATCGGGAAATACGAAAATTTTCCATTTTAGCTGGATAAATGAGGCAGCCCCGGATGGGGTGGCAGTTTGGTAAATAGATTGTTCAATATATACGATATTAGCCCCGGATGGGGTGACACCTGCCGGGGCTTCATTATTAATCTTGTCATATATTCTCTACCAAACTACTCACTTTTTCAGGGAGAAGGCACTCTGACAATACTTTTTCTTCTGTCTGGATAACTTAGTTCTCCGTGACTCATCTTCTCTGACTGGTCTTCCCTAAAGACTATCCATCAAAAGATGAGTAAAGCCCTGAATTTATTTGTATTTTTGTGTCCGGAAAACAAACAAACCATTATGCAATACAAAAGAATTTTACTCAAACTTTCGGGTGAATCACTGATGGGACAACAAGGTCATGGCATCGATTCAGGTCGGTTGAGCGACTATGCCGAACAAATCAGTGAACTGGTTCGGGATGGCATCCAGGTGGCTATAGTGATAGGTGGGGGGAATATTTTCCGGGGTCTGAGTGGCGCTGCCGAAGGATTTGATCGTTACAAGGGAGACCAGATGGGTATGCTGGCCACCGTGATTAATAGTCTTGCGCTGGCATCTGCCCTTGACGGGAAGGGGATATCAACCAGGGTGATGACTTCCATCAGAATGGAACCTGTTGGAGAGTTTTACTCACAACCTAAGGCACTGGATGCATTGAATAACGGTCAGGTGGTAATCATATCGGGAGGGACAGGGAATCCCTATTTTACAACAGATACCGCATCTGCCCTGCGCGGAATCGAGGTTAAAGCCGATGTGATGCTTAAAGGTACCCGCGTGGATGGGGTTTATACTGCTGATCCTGAAAAAGATCCCTCGGCCACAAAGTTTGATACCATCACATTTGATGAGGTATATAACAGAGGCCTTAAAGTAATGGATCTGACTGCCACCACCATGTGCAAAGAAAACAAATTACCGGTGATGGTTTTTAATATGGATGAGAAAGGCAATTTGATGAAGGTGATGAGAGGGGAAAATATTGGTACGTTGATAAAATAGGTTCAACCTTGCTTTTTTCCCGATGGAGAAATCAGGCCCTTTGTTGTTTGACAATATCCAGGGCCTGTTCACGAACGTCCAACGGGAGTTTTATACCGCGGGCAATCATGCTGCGAAGCCAGGTGTTTACTTCGTTTGTTTGCATGGTGTTCAATACCTCCCGGAATTGTTCGGTTTCATCCGGAGAGTATTGGTCAGGTGCTTTTCCTTTAAAAAGGTCAAGTTCCTCATCGTTAAAATAGACGATTTCGCCATGTGTATGAGCAATCAGTGATTCTTTATCGCATACCTCATGGGCTCCGCAGCAGTCTGCAGGTGGAGCTTCTTTTGCGGCTTCCTTGCCGGAGGTTAATTTACTGATAATGAGAGCTACTATGAGGGCTGCTGCAATACTTAATACTAAAATCCACATTGTGCAAAAATAATGAATTGAGATGGCATTTGATTAGGTTTTAATGTTTTTTAGCTTTAGGCTTTTAATTAGGTATATAATACTAACTTAGCTCGTATTATGGTTTCTGAAATGGTTGGCTCAAGTTTATAGGGGCGTCTAATGAAAAAAACGCTATTTTAAACTATAGTTAGTTGGGTTACTAAAATTTTTTGTAATTCTTTATGTAATACAGGGGTTGATAGGCTTAAGCGTGACTCCCTTAGTTTTTATATGAAGCAAATACATAAATGAACGCGTCTTGACCCGATAGATTATGCTGACGTGGGACTAAAATGAGTGTAGAATAAAAAAATATATTCACGGAATATGGGGAACAAGAAATCAATGAATGATGAGGAGTTGCACTTTCTTGGAATTAAGGTGGTGTACAAAGATCTGGTTGATAAAGGTTATGAGGTGTTGAATGTAAGAAGGGAAAAAGACGTGGATCCTCAGATTTTGGCACGAAGTGAAGGGAAAATGCTCTTTATTGTGGTTCGAACTGCCCGATTTCCCGACATGGGCATTTTGAAGCCGCAAACCGCTGCCCGTGTAACTATTCATGCCCACAAGCATAAAGCAATCTGCTATTTTGCCAGTGTGGGAATCGCCAATGCCGATGGAGAAACCGATGAAGAGATGGCAAAACCTGAGGTGGATGGAGAGTTTTTTATTAATTACAAGGGGTTACAACCTTTTCCGCAGTAATAAAAATTAAACTATGCAATCTTTTAATTTTCAGATGTTTTGGAGAAAATACAGTAAGTTTATATTGGGTGGTTTTTTTTTCCTTTTCCTGATAAGCTATTGCAATCAGGAGGGCCCAAATCCTGCTGTTGAATCTGAGAAAGAAGAACAAACAACCATCGCAGAATCATTGGATACCAATTCTGGCAGTTCATTGAAAACGTATGAAGAATTGGTAAAGCAACGGCCGCCTCAGGACACTGAAGGTCCCGGTAGCTTTTTGACAATGTTTTTGTTGTTGACCGGGGCTTTTCTCCTGGTCTGGCTTCTTCAGCAGCCCAAAATGCAACAATCATTACGCAGATGGTTTCCCGGAAGAGTCATGTTGGAGGTGGTCAAGAGACAGGATGCTGTTACTGGTCGTCGGATTTTGAAGATTTCCATTGTCAATAAATCTGCTGAGGGGATTACTTTTTTACCTCCCAGTCTGGTGTTTCGAAGGTGGGGAAAAGAACGGGTATTCCGACTAAAAGGAAGTAACCAGGACGATATGTTTCCGCTGACATTGACTCCGGGAACGAGCCATCGTTTGGTGCTTGATTTGGAACAGTTTTATGAAAAGATGCCTGACTTAAAAAAGAGTAACCGGGTTGGTGCATCAGTAGAAACAACCGGTAAAAAAGAATACCGCTCCTTTGCGTTGCCAGGGTGGTTAAGCTGGATTGTAAAATAATAATGCTTAACAGAGCGATCCCGACTTTAATGCCAGAAATGAACACAGACTATTTCCGGATTGTTTTATTTCAAAAGGGAATTGATCATTAAATATACTGAAATGCTAAGAAAGTTTTGGGAAAAATACAGCCGAAAGAAACGATGGTGGACCATTGTTCTCGATTTTGTTTTTGCAGCATTAGTGGTAGCTATGTTGTTTCCCGCAACCCGAAAACCTCTATCTGCATTTCTGATTCGCCAGACTCTTTTCTCGCCTTCCGAGCAGGATAAAGTGGTTTATTTGTCGGAGGCTGACTGGGGGATGATGTTTGAATCCAAAGTTGAAAAGGAAATCATCACTCTGGCTGAGTTTAAAGGAAAGCCGGTGTTCCTGAATTTCTGGGCTACCTGGTGTCCCCCCTGCATTGCAGAGATGCCTTCGATACAAGGGCTGTATGACCAATATAAAGGTGATGTGGCTTTTATTCTTGTGAGCAATGAGCCGCTGGATGTAGTGCAGGCTTTTTTTGAAAAGCACCGCTATTCCTTTCCGATCTATTCTCTTCAAAGCGGAGTTCCGGCGATTTTTGAAACTTCAACCATTCCATCCACTTATCTTATTGGCCCTGGTGGTCGGTTGTTGATTAGTAAAACCGGGGCAGCTAAATGGAATTCAGGAAAGATGAAATCATTGCTGGATGATCTGATAGAATAAAAAAAAGCGGACCGAAGCCGCTTTTATTTATTCTCGTATGAATCCGGTTAAAACCTGTATCTCAACGATAGTGCAAGTCCGAATCCAAATGGATCATCCGGAGGGTTAACAAAAGAAAGTTCCGGTCGGGTGTCAATGGAAATCTGCAAAGGAACCTCGGAAAAATTGTATTCGATTCCGGCATTTAATGCAGCAGCAAGAAAAACGCCACTTTCATTAAGATCGTCATGTGCCCAGCTTCCCAGTGACGGGCCAACACCCAAATACCAGTAGAACCCACTTTCGATGGGCATTACCCATTGGTACAGCCCGGTTAATTTCCAATAGTTGAAATGGCCGCGACCTCCGAAACCGAGGTCAAGTTCAGCTCTGTTGCCGTCGAAAGGGGTTTGAAAAGTGATTTCAGTATCGTAGCCATTACCTCCTCCAAATCGAAGTCCAATGGCATTATTGCCACGCTGTGCCATGGAAATGGCCGGTATTGCCATCAAAAGAACAAAAAGTATTAACCCTGTTTTTTTCATCTTGATTCTGTTTTTGAATTGAATGACAAATTTAATTAAAGTTTGGTTTTTTGTCTGCTTGCATAACAAAAGGCATACCAAAAGGTTTGCCAGGACAGGGCAAAAGTGCTCTTCCAACCTTTTCCTAACCCGGGATGGCTTTTGCAATTGCGCCGGTTTTCCTGAACAGGAAAGTGAGTTGTTGAATTGAACCCCCATTTTGTAGAGCTCTTTTCTTTTTCACTACAATAGTTTACAATGAACAGAGAGTAAGTTTCCTCCGGATAGTAGTAATTTGTTTAAGAAATAATTCTGTCATAAATATATTGAGAGTACTAATTGGCTATCAGGAGTGGTTGTGTCTTTTTTTATGCTTGTTTTTATGTTTTTTTCAAACCCTGGCATATTGATTGCGTAATAAGGCGGAGGTAATGGCAGTATTAAATTTAATTCGGATGTGGGTAATATAAAAAGAGATGCCTTCGTCAAATTCGAAGCTTAATAACGAAGAGTTTGGCAGTAAACGTGCTTTTTGGACTGGGCTCATGGATATGAAATAATTTTTGGGGAGGACGGAAAATGATTGGGATTAGTGTTGAAAACTTGTTTCATACCCTTCCAACGGGGGTGATATATTTTGATGGACGAGGGGATTTAATTGCTGCCAATCCGGCAGCTGAAGAACTTCTTGGCTTTGGTCTTGTGGATTTGAAACGACAGGGGCGTAGCGATTCTTTTTGGCGATTACTTGCCGAGGATGGTTCTGACTTACCTGTTGACCGGCATCCATCACGTATTGCTTTAAAAACTGGTCGCCCCGTTAAAGATAAGGTGGTGGGGTATTTTCATCCTTCAAAGAGAACCTATTCCTGGTTGAACCTGAATGCTGTTCCGTTATTTGAGGATGGCACTGATAAGTCTTCCAGTGTTTACGTTACTATTCATGATGTTACTACCGATGTTGGGGCCCGAAATAAACTCCGGCAAACACAGACCGATTATCAGGTTCTGGTGGATAATATGCATTCCGGTGTGGTCATTATCCATGACGGGAAAGTTTTATTTCTTAATAAAAGTATGGCAGACCACCTGGGCAGAAGTATTGAAGAATTAAAGGATACGCCATTCATTATTCATATTGCTCCCGAAGAGCAGGAACGGATACAGGAGTATTATGTGAAGCGGCTGGCAGGACTTGAAGTGCCTGAAAGCTACAGAACCAGAATTATTGACAACAAAGGGGGCCGGACATGGGTTGATTTCAAAATCAAGAAATTGGAATACCGCGGAAAACCTACCTTATTGGTTCTAATAAACGATGTTGATGCAGAGGTTCGGACGGAAGAGAAATTGAAATCCAGTGAACTGCGGTTTCGACGTCTGTTTGAGGAGGCCCCAATTGGAATAGCGCTGGTTGGAGACAATGGTAAGCCTCTGGAGGTAAATGATCACCTTTCCAGGATTATCGGTTATCCCCGGAATGACTTATTACAAATGACATTTGCTGACTATTCTCATCCTGAGGATTTGGATAAGGATCTGGCACTGTTTGAGGAATTGAAAGCCGGAAAGCGCGAAAGTTATGAAATGCTTAAAAGATATGTACGACAAGATGGCCAGATTGTTTGGGGCGAATTGAAGGTGGGGTCTTTTGTAGATGGCAAAGGGAAACGGCAAATTATTGGTATGTTTGAGGACAGGACTATGGAGGTGAATACTCAGAAAGAACTGGAGATTGCCCGGGATATGGCCAATGAGGGTAGTCGTTTGAAATCGGCGTTTCTGGCATCCGTGAGTCACGAACTTCGCACCCCACTTAACGCAGTTCTTGGCTTTAGCGATATCATTAAGAGCACTTCCGAAAATCCAAATATCATTGAATATTCGGGCTTTATTTACGAAGCCGGGTTTAAAGTAATGACCATTATTGATGATATTCTTGAACTGGCGATGTCGGAGCATGGAAAAATCCGGGTTCGACCGGCTTCGTTTCGAATAGGGGATTTGTTTGATGAGTTTCGGCGTCAACTTCAGGAAGTAGTCTATAAGTTTGGAAAAGATGAGTCGGTGAATGTGCTGACTGAAATTGAAGACCATTTGCGTGACCTTGAAATTGTAACCGACAAAAGCAAAGTTTATCAGGTGATTGTAAATCTGGTAAAAAATGCAGTGAAGTTTACCGAGAAAGGCTTTGTGAAACTGGGCTGTTTCCAAACCCTAGAAAACCGAATCGCTTTTTTTATTCAGGATAGCGGAATTGGGATTTCTGATGACCAGAAGGAGGTAATTTTTGATTTCTTTCGGCAGGCGGATGGACATGACCATGCCAAATACGGTGGAATAGGAATTGGACTGGCCATTTCCAAAAGGGTTGCCAATGCCATGCTCGGAGATATCAAGGTGGAGTCTGTTCCTGGAGAGGGAACTATTTTTACGCTGGTGATTCCCATGGATCTGGGTGAGGAAATATCCACAAATGGGGAAGCTATCCATCCATAGT
Organism: Marinilabilia sp.; assembly: GCF_016278715.1. Taxonomy (GTDB): domain Bacteria; phylum Bacteroidota; class Bacteroidia; order Bacteroidales; family Marinilabiliaceae; genus Marinilabilia. The sequence goes on from NZ_JADQBH010000185.1 coordinate 11,640, forward strand.
CCGAACTAACATAGTTTCGTACTTGTTCTCTGGCAGATCTGCTTCCCCATTTCAGGTCAAAATGTGGGTGCTATACAGGTTTTATTGTTGAATGTAAACATCAATATCCGCATTTCCGGTAAAAGTATTAGCTCCATCATCTGTGAAAGTGGCATCGCGCGAAACATAAATACCGTAATTGGAACTGTAATTTAAACTACTGTTTCCTACTACTATCCGGCTGCTTCCACTTATTCTGAGATTTGCTTCGTTGTAACCACCACCGCCATGTGAAATATCAACGTAATGCACCTGATTTAGCGGATTGTTAGAGTTCTCATATATTATTCCCTGAAAATAACCGGGAGATTCTATCTTGGAAGAAAAGGTAATTCGCTCATTGACAGTCCCTGTCATGTTTAGAGAGCCTTCAGGTTCTACTGTGAGGAGTGCATCTTCCCCCATAACGAACGCTGCACCCGGAGCCACCGTTACATCCGCAGAAATGGTATTGTAGGGACTGGAAAGCAATACCGGGGCAGTAAGTTTTTCCCAGGTTTCATTCTGAGAAATATCGCCACTTTCGACCATTACATAATTGAAATCACCATTGTCGTAAAACACGTTGGTTCCTTTAATCACATTCAGTTGATTGGCATATATATAAACAGGATAGCCATTACAGTCGGTTACAATATTGTTGGAAAACTCACTAAGCACCGAGTAATCATTGACTAATTGAATACCGTATTCACCAGAATTTTCAATGATGGAATTGGTGATTTTCACCTGAGAGTTGCCTTTTATTTCTATCATTGATTGACTATATGATTCACCGCCTCCATCAGAAATCGTTACATAGGTCAACACATTCTTTGTGTTATTCGAATTGTCGAATACAATTTCTCCCCAGGCACCTTTTGCATTCATCTCTCCTTCCAGAATAATAGGTTTTACATCCGCACCTACCGCATTTAATGATCCGCTGGTATTAACCCTTATGGAAGATGCTGATTTCATCATAATTGAAACCCCGGGCATAATGGTTACATCTGCATTAAGACTCCATTTGCCGGTTACATAATAGTCATAGCCTCCTTCAATATGATCTTCAAGGACCATAGGGGAATTTACTTCACCACTCAGCTCAATTGCTGAATTGATTTCTTCAACGATTTCTTCGGCATCATCACATGCTGAGATGGAAAATGCTACAGAAAGAATCAGTAACCATTTGATTTTTTTCATTTTACCGGATTTAAATTAAAATTTTAGGTTTTCAACAACCCTGTTTAAGATAATTGTTTTTAAGTTGCTACAATTCTTGTTTTAAGCGACCTTACCTGAATAATGCCGGGCGAAGCAATATTCATGAGATAATTTTTTTGTTGGTTTTGAGAAATGAAAACCTTCAAAGTCATGACAGGGATAAGGGGTTAAGCGATGAATTCCTTTTTTAAAAAAAGCTAAGGATACTTTTGGCTTTTAATGATTGTTTGTAAAAAATAACACATATTACTACAGCAAAGAAAAATGTATCAGTCAACAGAAACTTGGAAAAAAACGACAGTCGCATTCGTTTTTGACAAACAACCCTGAATTCCGGATGTGTATTTCATTGATCGAGGACAGATGGCCATTTTTTATTTATTTATGCACAATACTTCGTTAATTCTTTGCAAATATCCCCTGATGGTATATTTACAAAGCAAAAAGTATTGACCACAATGCTCTTGTTATAAAAACTCAGATTATGCCTGCAAAGAAAGGATTGAAAATGTCTTCGTTTTTGAAGTATTGAGCAGGTGAACTTCCGGAAAATTCATTGAACTCATTTACAAAATGGGACAGGTCGTAGTAACCGAAATGAAATACCACATCCTGAAGCCGCATGCCGGGGTTGTTTTTAATTGCTGAATATGCTTTATTGAAACGAACAATCCGGTGGAATTTTTTGGGGCTCAGCCCGATTTGATGTTTTACTTTGCGCTCGAAAGTGCGGCGACTTAAGCTTATTGAATCCAGTATGGACTGGAATGATTTATTTGGGTGAGAATTGACCTGATTAACAAAATGTGAGGACAATGGAGAAATACTACCCCGGTTTTGTTTCAGGGAACGTCGAAGGAAGTCTTCAATAATATCGATTCGTTCCTGGTCCCCACGGCTGTTATGCAATCGGTCGTAGATTTCCGGATATATTGAAGGGATCACACTACCAAGGTCGGTTGCCTGGTTTGTAAACTCTGAACTATCAATATTAAAAAGGGAATGAAGTGCAAAGGGTATGAGTTTTACACAAAAACAGTGAATGCTGTTGCTGAATTCCAAAGAAATGGATTGTGTAATTTGGCCTGCCACCATTGCCAGGGGTACATTGCCTGTTGAATTATTTTGAAAATCAACCACTACCTGGTTTCCAAACTGGAAGATCAATTCGGGATTCCCCGAAGGAGATATCTGGGATTTTTTGTGCAGCTCATCCAGATTGGGGTCATCCATTTTCCAATAAAATTTGACTGTTCCTGCCAGATCGGGCGATGGAAGAAAAAAAGCAGTCGTTTGTTGAGAGAAGGCAAGAGAGTCTGACGGAGTCATACGCGTGGATTGAGAAGAAATTTTTTAATAAAAAATGTTCTCTTCAGGCCCGACTGTTAATAAATGTACGAGGTTTTTTTTAATTTTCTAAATTATATCGAACTTTTTTATTCGGATATCCTGAAGTTGAGGATTGTTTTGTTCCCCGCCATCTGGGTTTAATAAAAGACATAAAAACAGAAAAAGCTGTAAATCATGCGATTTACAGCTTTTTTTGTTGTCCCGCTAGGATTCGAACCCAGACCGAGAGAACCAAAATCTCCTGTGCTACCATTACACCACGGGACAAACATGAATTGCTTTTTCCTTCAAAAGCGATGCAAATATAGGATGTTTTAGTGAACCCACAAACAATAATTCTCAAAAAAATAAAGTTTATGCAACTTCTGTTGCCTCTTGTTTTTGCCGTGCATTTGCAATAGTTTAGCAGTCAAAAGATTATTTTAATGCAGAAGGGTTTGATTTTTTTGAAAAAAAATTTCCCGGGCTTATTAGTTCTGGGTGTGGCACTTTTTGTTTACGCGAAAACAGCGGCGCCAACGGTGAGCTTTTGGGACAGTGGTGAATTTATTGCATCAGCAGCGCTGCTTCAGATCCCGCATCCTCCCGGTGCTCCGTTTTATCTTATGCTGGCACGGGTTTTCTCTTTGATGGCACCCGATGCGACTTCGGTAGCATTTTTCGTGAATCTGTTGTCGGCTGTTGCATCTGCTTTTACCGTCTTTTTTAGCTACAAAATTCTTAAACTTTTCTTTCAGATGGTCAGAGATACGGACAAGCTATATCCAGTTTGGATTGAGGAACTTGCTGCTGTGTCCGGAGCCTTACTCTTTGCTTTTACCGATACTTTTTGGTATTCTGCAGTCGAAGCCGAGGTTTATGCCTTGTCGCTTTTCTTTTCTGCTATCACTTTCTATATTGTCCTTAAATGGTTTGTGCAAAAACAGGCATCTCCCCGGTTATTTTTCCTGGGAGTGTTTCTGTTAGGACTTTCCATTGGAGTGCATCTGCTCAATCTTTTGATGACGCCTGTTTTTGTTCTGTTGTTTTTCTGGAAACAATTCGGATATAATTTTCAGTCAACGCTCAAAGGTTTGCTGGTGGGTTTTGTGGTGCTGGGGGGCTTGTTTTTGGGATTGGTCTCTAACGGATTATGGCCTGCCATGAAGTTGGAAATTTTGCTGGTCAACCAGTGGGGCTTTCCTCAACACTCCGGCCTTGTCTCCTGGTTTGTATTGCTGACTGTCGTTCTGGTTGTCGGGCTGACTTTCACCTTTAGAAAACATCCTGTGGTTCATTTTTGCTTCATGATAGTTTTTTTACTCTTTATGGGGTGGACATCCTACCTGATGGTACCAGTTAGAGCAGCTGCCAAACCCGACATAAATATGAATGCTCCCGATAATGTCTTTGCCATGCAGGATTACATCAACCGCACTCAATACGGAAGTCGTCCTTTGTTGGTTGGGCCTCACGCCTGGGCTCAGGCAGAAGATTGGAAAGATACGTATCGGTATGCCTTTGATGAAGCTCAATCCAGCTATGTTAATGTGCCTTCGGGTTCGGTTTTTGGCTTCAGCGAAGAGGATTACGTCTTATTTCCCCGTATGTACAGCCGGCAGTCTCATCACATCGAAGGTTATGAATGGTGGTCTGGCCTCGACGGTGAATTTGATTCTCCTGAACTATCTCATCAGCTTGATTTCTTTCTTAAATATCAGGTGGGACATAGTTACTTGCGTTATTTGATGTGGAATTTTGTCGGGCGGCAGAATGATGAGCAGGGTCATGGTGATATCGTTTCCGGAAACTGGGTTACAGGAATTGATTTTATCGATGGTCAAATGATTGGTAGCCGGGAGCATTTGCATTCAGGAGAGGCTTACAATGCTGCAGCAAATCAGTATTATGGATTGCCCTTGATTTTTATATTAATAGGTTTTTTTTTCCTTCTTAACGCCGGACGCGGACGCATGAGGGTTTTGTTGTTGTTGGGAACAATTTTTCTGATTTCAGGCCTTTTACTGGTTATTTACCTCAATCAGCCACCTTATGAACCCAGAGAGCGTGATTATGTTTATGTGGCTTCTTTTTGGGCACTGGCTATGCTTGCAGCTCTTGGGATTTATTCCCTCCTGAAAACAATTTGTCGTTTCTCGGGATCTACATTAACAGTGGGCCTTTCCGGGTTTTTGCTCTTTTTGGCCGGACCTGGATTGCTGTTCTCCGTAAATCTGAATGACCACGACCGTTCCGAAAGATATGTCGCCCGCGACCTGGCTGTATCGCAGTTGCGTAGCTGTCCGGCCAACAGTATACTGTTCACTTATGGTGACAATGATACCTATCCCCTTTGGTATGTTCAGCAGATTGAAAGCGTAAGGCCAGATGTGAGACTGGTGAACCTGGGGTTGTTGCATACCAACTGGTATCAGGAGTACATCAGGCAGGCACAGATTGGGAATGACGGATTGAAAATGACCTTGCCAAAAAGTTTCTATCGGGACAATGCTGCGGAGTTTTTCCCGGTTTCATCCATTCACTCGGCACCGGAAGCTGCAGATGTTGTGCTGAAACAATTAGCAACCGCCATGTCAGATAATGACGAAAAGCATTTGGCCGATAATCGATTGCATCCGGCTTGGGAGATGACCCTTTCCAATGGAAAAACTTTACAAATGAGTATTCAGCGGCAATATTTGTCCATTGGAGACCTGGCTTTGTATGATATTGTTGTAACCAATGGGGATAAACGACCGGTTTGTTTTACCCGAAACATGGAAATGCAGTCGCTTGGCGGTATCAGCGATCACTTAAAAGGCCTGGGTCTTGTTTGGAAACTTTCTTCTTCGGCAGAACTGGATGCCGGGTCGCAGGGGAGTCTTGATCAAAAGATGGCTGTTTTTACTGATAGTATTTCAATTGGAGGGAATGAAACATGGTTGGATAATACTTGCCGACAAGCCCTTTCTGCCTCTGGTTACCGAACCGTAACGCTAGAACTTGCCCGGGAATTACTTGCCGGGGGAGATAAAGAAAAAGCCCGAAAAGTACTGGGTAAAAGTATTAAGGAATGGCCTTTCTCTCCCATGCAAAATCAGCGGCAAATGCTTGATATGGCAAAACTGATGCAGATGAGTGACGACACAAAGAGCGCTTCCACGCTTGTGGAAAACATTGTCTATGTCAATTTGCTGGATTTGTACAGCTTTTATTATTCAGGCTTCGATTTAGAGTATTTGAAACGCAGATATTGCGGCTTTTTTACCGAATTGCATGATCTGGCATTACAACTGGAAATGGAGGAAAGAGCAGTTGAACTGGAGATGGAACTTCAAATGATTTGTAGTTTTTGAACGTTCTGTTTTATTTGATACAAGGCCACTGTTTTTGCCATATTTATGTGTCGAATGTAATTTTCTTAACTACCTTTGTAGAAGAAAATGGAAAGCAAGGACAGATAAAATATTTTGCTTTTTTAGGCCTGAATTTCGATTCATCTGCCTTTTATAAAATGAGTAGGGGATTTAATTCCTTTAATAGTACTTCCTTCAATTCCTCGGTGCGGAGAAGTTCGCCAGACTTAATGTTTAAAAGGGCATTGGCGCAAAAGGGTTATCCGGGAGTATCAGAAAAACAAACATCATGAATAATTTTAGTTCTCATTCATTTCATGTGCCGGTAATGGGCATTGGTTATACCATCGACAGCCCCCTTAAACTGGCACATTTTGGAATATCTTCCGTAGTCTCGCTGGTTGATGATATGCTCATGGAAAAAATGCGAGAGTTTCATAGTCAAAAAGCCAATTTCCCTTTTCAGGGGATTTCCTCAAAAATTGAGGATTTCAGGGCTCGACGTATTACCGCTTTTCTGGATTTGATGGATGGGATGGTAAAAGAGAAAATTGCCGAAATGAAAAGTTCTTTTTCTCGTAAAAGTGAAGAGGTTGATAAATATTTTGAAATGCTTCCCACTGCTTCCAAAGCGAGGCAAACCTATTTCTATCTAAAGCAGAATGCCAGTTTTAACGATTTGAAAGAATGGGTTATGGAGAATCTGCATCCCGGGCACATCGATGTAAATATCATGACCAAACTGGATAAGCCTAATTTTTCGGGGAGTGAACAGCTGCCTGTGGAGTTTAATGATGCCCACGCTGCTTTGCGTGGTTTTGCCAAAAGCAAACTTTCTTCTTCGTTGGTTTTGTCGGCAGGAATGAATCCCCGCCTTTTTAGCTATATGGAGAAATGGGACGATTTTTTCCCCGATGAATCAGGAAATATAAAAAAGAAAGTAACCATTAAAGTGAGTGATTTTCGCTCTGCTATGGTTCAGGGAAAAATGCTTGCAAAAAAAGGAATCTGGGTCTCCGAATTTCGCATAGAATCCGGCCTGAATTGTGGCGGACATGCCTTTGCTTCGCAGGGAAATCTAATAGGCCCGGTGCTTGAGGAATTCAAGGAGAAAAGAAAGGATTTGGTAAACGACCAATACCATACTTTTTGTGAAGCCTTATCGGCCAAAGGTATGGTTTGCCCTAAGCAGCCTCCATTGCTGAGAGTCTCTGCACAGGGAGGCGTGGGCACAAATGCTGAGCACAATTTCTTGCTTAATCATTATCGGTTGGATGCTGTGGGGTGGGGAACCCCTTTCCTGATGGTGCCCGAGGCTGTCAGTATCGATTCTGACACCATCAGTAAGTTGGGTAAGGCTCGTGAAGAAGACCTCTATCTGAGTGATATTTCTCCCCTGGGTGTTCCCTTTAATAACCTTAGGGGCAATACAAAGGATCAGGAGAAAGAGGCAAACATCAAAGCTAACAACCCCGGGAGTCGCTGCACCAAGCACTACTGTTCGCTAAATACCGAGTTTTCTAAACGTCCTATCTGTACCGCATCACGTCAGTACCAGCGAAAGAAAATTCTTCTGGTTGAAGCCGAATTGGCCTCCCAACAGGAGATAGATAAAGCAATTGTCCGTATTACAGAGAAGTCTTGCATTTGTGTCGGATTGGGTACTTCAGCGCTTCTGGCCAACGGCCTTTCTTTTGAAAGTGAGGGACCCGGAGTATCTGTTTGCCCCGGACCGAATATGGCGTATTTCGATAAGCAGGTCACCTTAAAGGAAATGACCGACCACATTTACGGGAGAAACAATTTAATTAGTCGTACGGATCGGCCTTCGGTTTTTCTGAAAGAATTGGAATTGTACATCAATTATTTCTTTGAGAAGCTTAAGCCTCAGGAGGCAGATGATAACCGGATGAAAGCAAGCAACATTAAATTTTTGAAAGCCATAACCGAATCTATTTCTTATTACCGCCAACTGTACACAAAACATAGTGATCAACTGGGTGTTGTGCTGTCTGAAGTGTTAAACAGGCTTTCAGATTTTGAGAAACGGGTAAAAGGATCTTTGGTTGCGGAAATGTAATTGATACTTCTGTTCTGATAAAGCAGGGATTTTTCTAACTTTTATGTATTTTTGGCAAACTTCTGATTAATCAGGCAGAACCAAAAATATTTCCATGAAAATGGATAAGTGAAAAATGATTCCCCTGGGCTGATTGTCAGTTGTTTTTTGAAGTTTTGGAAACAAAAAACGAAGGAAAACAAGATACAGATGAGACAATACAAGAAGTTTAATCTCGCTTTGGGCTGGCTGACCTTTCTTATTTCAGCCCTGGTTTATTTGCTAACCATTGAACCGACAACCAGTTTCTGGGATTGTGGTGAATTTATTGCTGCTTCGTATAAGCTTTTGGTAGGGCATCCCCCGGGAGCTCCTTTCTTTATGTTACTGGGCCGTTTCTTCTCTTTGTTCGCGCCCGACGAAACTTATGTAGCTGCCATGATTAATTCCATGTCGGCTCTGTCAAGTGCCATGACCATTGCCTTCTTGTTCTGGACCATCACGCATTTGGCACGTAAGATCTTTATTGACAATCAGGAATCTCCTGAAGATTGGCGTTACTGGGCTGTACTGGGTAGCGGACTCGTAGGTGCCCTTTCTTATACTTTTACTGACACTTTCTGGTTTTCGGCGGTTGAAGGCGAGGTTTACGCCATGTCGAGTTTGTTTACAGCAGCAGTTTTCTGGGCCATTTTGAAGTGGGAGAATGTGGCCGATTTGCCTCACAGCAACCGATGGCTCATTCTTATTGCTTACCTGATGGGGCTTTCCATTGGTGTTCACCTGTTGAACCTGTTGGCCATTCCTGCCATTGTAATGGTATTCTATTTCAAGAAATTCGAGGTTACCAGAAACAACACCCTGAAGGCCTTAGGCGTTTCAGCTGTTTTGTTACTGTTTATTTTGTATGGAATTATTCCCGGAGTACCAGCAATTGCTGGTGCTTTCGAACTGGCATTTGTAAATGGGTTGGGACTCCCATTTAATTCAGGGCTCCTGGTTTATGGAATCCTTATCGTGGGTGGACTTATTTACGGAATTTATTATACCTACAATCATAAGAAGGTGATTCTCAATACGGCATTTACTGCCGTTGCGGTGATTATCTTAGGATATTCATCTTTTGCGATGATTGTTATCCGTTCGGCGGCTGAGCCGACCATGGACCAGAACTCTCCCAATAATGTATTTTCTCTGATTTCCTATCTGAACCGTGAGCAATATGGTGATCGGCCGTTGTTTACAGGCGAATATTACAATTCAGAAATTGACCGTCAGGCATCACAAGCTAAAGAAGGGTCACCTGTGAGAATTCAAAAAAATGGGAAATATGAGATTGTTCAATATCGTCCCGAATATGTTTTCAAAGACAATACAACCACATTCTTTCCGCGGATGTACAGCCGTCAGGCTTCTCATATTTCAGAATATAAAAAATGGGCCGGCGTTGAAGGACGTCCGGTTACGGTAATGGATGGCAATGGAGAACCCAAAACCATACAGCTGCCAACTTTTGGAGAAAATCTGAAGTTTTTCTTTAATTATCAGGTTCGTCACATGTATTGGCGCTACTTTATGTGGAACTTTTCAGGACGACAAAACGATATCCAGAGTCATGGAGAAATGCATCACGGCAACTGGATTTCTGGAATTCCCTTTATTGATAATGCCAGGTTGGGCGATCAAAGTAAATTGCCTGACTATTTGAAGGAGAATCCAGCGCGCAACACCTATTATTTCCTGCCATTACTGCTTGGATTAATTGGGTTGCTCTTTCAGTATGGGTCAGGGCGCCAGGGGAAACAGAGTTTCTGGATTGTTATGTTGCTGTTTTTCCTTACGGGCCTGGCAATTGTGTTGTATCTGAACCAGACACCGCTTCAGCCTCGTGAACGTGATTATGCATTTGCCGGGTCGTTCTATGCTTTCTCCATTTGGATAGGGCTCGGGGTGTTAGCATTGGTGGATGGTTTAAGAAGAATAATGGGAGGTAAAGGGGCTGCCGTGGTCTCAACATT
>NZ_JADQBH010000005.1 GCF_016278715.1 Marinilabilia sp.
AGTACCCCTGAATCCATGTTCAGGAGCAAATATTCCCATCACATCAAACTTGTTTCTCAACAAAAAATCAACCAGATGTTCTTCACCTACTAATCCGGTGTGATTGGAAAACACCGCTATTCGCTGATTTTTCAGCTGAGGGAAGTAGGCTGATGTACGTTCTGCTCCCACAACGACTTCTTCTGCATGAGTTTTTTGACCTGTATGAAAAAACAGGAACAACAATAAAAAAACACCTACTTGTTTCATAATGTATCAATTAAAGACAAATGGCCTCTGAAAATCATTTAAGGCAGAATCCTGGAAACCCAGGATCCTGCCTTAAATGTATCATTATTAGTTGTATTACCAACCCGGATTTTGCTCCAAAGTCACTCCGTTTTCTTTATACAAAGCAATCTCGTCGGTTGGAAGGGGATATAGGTAATCCCTTTCATTGTACTCCCTTACAGCCGTGGGATCATCCGTGGGAACAATGTATCCTGCTGTCCCGTCTCGATCCAGATTAATTCCGTCCAGATCACTCAGTTCAATCTGTGTATCTACATCTGCTACGTTCTCATTGTACCAAAGAACAAAGGCTTCCTTATCAAGCCATGCTCCAAGGTTCAATTTAGAGTTCAGCGTCATGTCGGCATATTCCAGCTTTTTCCAGCGTCGCAAATCATCGAACCGTTTTCCTTCCCATACCATTTCAACTCTTCGCTCACGTCTGATTTCCCAAATCACAGAAGGAACATCAGCATCCCGGTCGGGATCGTTAATTACGACACCATCCACAGAAAGATTGCCCCCATCATAATTAACCAAAGGCATATCAACACTTTCTCTCTTTCTCAACTCATTAAATGAGATGTCAAAATCGTTTTGAGTAAGTGTATATTCCCCAAGGTCATCCAATTCGGCTGAAGCTTCAATATAGTTAAGCAATACTTCTCCATATCTCATCACCGGGGCATCCGTAATAGAAAGCTGGCCTGAATGCTGAGTCAGATTGTAATTAATAAATCGATGCGAATAGTAGCCGGAAGAAGCAAATAAAACATCCACCCCGTCAATATATAAACGTGAAGAGTCTATATTGGCATATAACCTGGGATCGCGGTTTGCCATCTCCATTGAAAACGTTTTATCTGTTTCAAACATGTCATTCTCAGCCTGAGCAATAGGCAAGCCATTGGCCGACAAATAACTGTCTATCAAATCCTTGGAAGGAGAATTGCGTTCTCCATCCTGGAGCTGAAAACCCATTACCGAGTGAGTAACGACTCCAGGTTCGTAAGCACGATAAAGTATAATCTCGGGATTTCCGGCAAGTGTTTCGGAGGCCGTAAGAGCCAAATAACCAGGAGCAACAGAGTACCTGCCACTCTCAATCAGCTCAAGCGCAGCTGTGCGGGCAACTTCAAGATATTTGGCTGCTGCAGCACTGTTTTCGCTATGGTATTTCTGCCAGGTTCCTTCGAACAGCATAATCTGAGAGGTATAAGCCTTCACCACGTCCTGATTCACTTTAAGACCGGGCAATCCCTCGGAAACACGAACATGCACACCGGCAAACTCTAAATCCGCCAAAACATTGTCCATCACGGCAGTACGAGAATCACGCGAACGGTAAAGTAAGTCTTTATCAGTATCAACAATCACCTGATCGAACCATGGCATATCACCAAAGCGTTTTACCAGGCGGTGATACTCCATTGCTCTGAAAAAACGGGCGACGCCTAACCAGTGATTACGTTCTTCTTCAAGCATCTCAGATCCTTCCAACCGATCAATTATTAAATTAATCTCCCTTACATAATCAAAATCCCATCCTGCACCAGAAGCAGTAGATGGTGCATTATTGAGAAAGTAGGTAGCGGCTTTCTGGGCTGCATCATCGGTCCACGAAGTTTCAGGTGCGTCGGCAAGTGTCCAGAAATTGGATCGAGTCCAACCACTCTCATAACCTGGAAAGAAATGAGTGTAAAATGCGAACATCCGGTTGCTTACATTGCTTTCATCATTCCAGAACTCCGGAGCATCGACCAGGGTATCATTGGGTAGTCGTTCCAGATAATCATCGGAACAGCCTGCAAACAATGAAAGTATAATTCCTATTATTAATATTCTTGTCTTCATAATCATTATCGTTTTAGAAGCTTATTTGTACACCACATGAAATAGTTCGAGAGTAAGGATAACTACGACCGAAAGAGAATCCGGTTGTATTTCCGTTTTTATTTTCAGTTGATTCCGGATCTACAGGTAAATGTGCATCAGTGAATTCGAACAAGTTTTCACCACTTACATAGACACGCACCTGCTCAACAGAAACTCTGGATACCAGTGGTTGCGGCAAGGTATATCCAAGGGTCATATTCTTACATCTGAGGTACGACAAATCCAGAAGGTATCTGCTTTGACGCAGGAAGTTTCTACCATTGCTAACCCACGAATGACTCGCAGGACGTGGATAAAAAGCATCAGTATTCTCAGGGGTCCAGTAATCCATGAAGTGTTCATAGTATGCCTCATTATCAATAAATGAAGGGATGGCAACAGTACCAACTGCCCACAGGTCTCTTTTCCCAACCCCCTGAAAGAATGTGCTAAAGTCAAAACCTTTCCAGGCAAGATCCAGCCCAAAGCTATATTCGTACCGAGGACGAGAGTTGCCAATTACTTTCAGGTCACCATGATCATCCAATGTATTGCTACCATAATCAATAACGCCATCACGGTTGAGATCCTGATATTTAACATCTCCCGGACCATATTGGAAAGCACCTGATTCAAACAAACTTTGTGAGGCAATTCCGTCTCTCATTTCACCATTAACAAAGTCAGACTCCTGGAACAGTCGGTCGGTTTCATACCCCCAAATTTCTCCAAGTTCTTTTCCCTCGTAATTAGAATAAATGTTCTCAATACTATTGCTGTACTTAATTAACTTTTCTTTTACATCAGAGAATCCTGCTCTTACACCCATTTGCAAGCCATTGGAGAATTGATGATTAAAGTCAAGCATAATTTCATAACCTTTTCCTTCAAGTTCTCCATAGTTCCGTAAAGGAGAAGAAGCCCCAAAAGAAGCAGGAAGCGTCTCACCGGGTGAGTGCATGTCGGTTGTGGTACGTTTGTACCAGTCGAAGGTAACTCCGAGTTTGTTGCGGAAAAGACGGGCATCAAGTCCGATGTCCAGAGTGGAAACACGCTCCCACGTAAGACTTGGAGGTATTATCGTAGGACTGGTAACATAAGGAATCTGGCTGCCATCCAATACCCAACCTGAAGAAGGGTTATTAGACATGGTAGAGAGAAATGAATTAGCAGCAACATCCTGGTTCCCAATAGTTCCCCACGAACCTCTTATTTTAAGATCGTACAAGATCGGGTCGGCGAAATCCATAAAGGGTTCTTCTGTAACCCTCCATCCCACAGATGCCGATGGAAAGAAAGCCCACTTGTCGCCTGCCGGGAATCTGGAAGAACCATCGTAACGTCCATTGACTTCGACCAGGTATTTCTGTTGAAAATCATAATTAAATCTGGCAAAAACACCGGCAGAGGCAAACTCATAGTCATAAGCATAGGTGGAGTTCCTTGCATACTCATCACCTGTAGTCAGCCTGATGGCAGGAGTGGTTGGGTCAATCAATCCACGAGCTTCAGAGTAGTGACTGAAATTTCTACGATCTTCAGCATCCATACCGGCCATCACCTTGAAATTATGCTGATCATCCAGTTTGAACTCATAAGTACCATAAGCCTTAAAAACATTGCTAACAGTGTATCGACTCGACTCAATCACCCTATTATGGGTTTGCCCGTAAATATCATCATAATTATCGATAGGGCTGCCGGTAAACATATTGTATGCCATGATGGTGCCACCATTTCGTCTCAGGTTTTTATTCAACAGAGAGAAAGTGTAGTCCACATTAATTGCCATTCCATCAATTGGCGTAAAGACACTACCAAGATTTAACCTTCCGTAATTTTGTGTATCCGACTCGTCATTGGCATATTTCATATCTGTAACAGCAGATCTGAAAGGCTTATCTTCATAGTCGGCATAGGGATACCATTTTGGCCAGCGCAATAGATAGTACCATGCATCATACAATCCTGAAGTAAAGCGGTAAGGCTGAGTTTCGGTAGAACGAGTCAACAAAACACCAGTTTTAATTTCCCACCAGTCTCTGACTTTAGTTGTTACATTGGTGCTAAAATTGTAACGCTCATAAGTATCCGTATTCTCTTTCATAACTCCGGATTGCTCCAGGTAACCGAAACTTACGTTAAAGGTTGACTTATCGCTACCGCCACTTACAGAAAAATTGTGAGATTGCTGCGGAGTCCATTTTCTTGTAAACTCTTTAAAAGGATCGAAAGAACGATAAAAATAGGTTTTTCCACCCCTAATTTCAAAGTCACGTCCCATCTGCATCTGGCCCAATTCATCCTGGGACATGTTACCATATTGCTCCTCCCATGCTTTAATTTTCCCCAAGGCTTCCTGGTCCACATTATAGCCAATACTGGAAATACTATTGGCCCCACTGGTACGTTGGGCGATATCGAGCAAAACCTTAGCATTTTCATAAGCCGAAGTCTGCTCAGGCATCACGGTAGGTGTATTCCACGCAATATTATTTCTGTAGGTAACCCTTACCTTGTCATTCTTGCTGCCTTTTTTGGTGGTAATCAGAATAACACCCCATGTGGCTCTGGTACCATAAATGGCTGCCGATGCAGCATCTTTAAGGACTGATATTTCTGCAATATCATCAGGATTAACAAGATTCAGGCTTGGGACCTCCACGTTATCAACAAGAATAAGCGGAGAAGTACCTGAATTAGCATTCAGAGAACCTGTGGAGCCGCGCAAACGAATGGTTGACTCGGTTCCAATACCTCCCTGTTGATTGGTGATGGTCAATCCGGGGGTAATTCCCTGCAATGCCTTGCCCACATCAGTAACCGGGCGGCTGTTAATGGCTTTCTCCACATCAATACTGGAAACGGCACCAGTCAAATTCTCTTTTCGTTGAGAACCATAACCTACAACAACTACATCATCCAGCATCATATCACTAGGAACAAGCTCAATAGTGTAAGTCGCACCCGCCTGTGCGTCAAGGGTATAATTGTCATAGCCAATGAATGAAAATTGTACAGTAGCCAACTCCTGACCAAGGTCAAGTTCATATTCGCCATCCATATTGGTGATGGTACCCGTACCGGATCCCACAACCATAATGTTAACACCGGGGATTGGTTCTCCGTTTTCAGAATCCAGAACTGTCCCCGTAATGCTCTGCCCCACTGCGAAGCCTGTCAGCACGCAGAATAGAGCTAAAAGTAACGAGATTTTTTTTGTCATCATAATCGTTGAATTAACTGATTTAAAAATTAATGAACTGTTTCTATTGATTTACTCATGGGATGTTTAAGCCTCATTATCTTGCCTTCCATCAAGGTCATCCATAGGGTTTCCTTGTCGTCAGGCACCATTTTATTTATTGATGAATTACCTGCTTTAAATTTCCACAACACCTTTTCTCCATTGGAGGAAACAACTGTAACCAGCCCGTTTTTAGTAGCAGCGGCAACCCACGCGTCTTTGGCAACGACAGGACAAGGATTGTGGTCGTACTCAATACCGGCATCAATAGCCCAAAGCGTTTTTGGGATGGATGCGCGCGACGACATGGAGATTATGGAATCGTTCATCAGCTTGGCGTACACCTGTTTTCCATCCGGGCTGATCCCCATAGACTCACGTACCTGGTGTTTTTTGGTTCGCCAAACTTCTTTTCCGGTTTTCAGTTCAATGGCAGTCATAAACCTGTCAGGTGCCACAATAAACACTTTGCCATTGGCAATAACCGGCTTTACATTTCCGGGAGAAAAAAGTTGAACGGCATTCCCATTGTTCCAGCTCCATCGCAACACTCCATTTTGCCTGTTGAGACAATAAAGATGCCTGTCCCAGGCCCCAAAAACCACTTCATCCTCTGCGACTACCGGCTTCCCATGAATAAGACCATCTATGTCATCGAATTTCCAGATAACCCTGCCATCAGACATGTCGATTTTGTAAAAGGCCGTTTGTCCGCCTCCTATATACAAAGCATTGTCTTCAACAATCCCTTCGGCAAGCACGGGTGTTCCCACATTAACCTTCCACACTTCCCTTCCGTTTTTGACATCCAGGCCGATTATCTCTCCTTGCACATTCCCAAAAGCAACCACTTTCTTATTCGTCACCGGAGTGGAAAAAAGGGCTCCTTCGTAACGGCGTTCCCAGAGAATTGATTTATCAGAAGTTCTCACTCCTTTAACATACCCCAGCGAATTACCGTAAACCAGAAGAGAATCATTGACCAGACAAGGCCCCGTAAAAATAGAAGCCGTATCTCTCAATTCAAACATCACTTCAACCCCCGGATACTGTGAATTGACCGAATAATTCGGTCTAGAAGAAATCGGTAATGTTTTAATCGTATCCGGAGAAAATAAACTCAGAGAAATAATCGGGTCACCTACATCCTCCGAGGGTTGTTTGTTAAAAATCAATGCACTGTCGTTTCGAAGTTCCAATAGTGTATAGCCCGGTGCATCAAATTGAGGGCTGGAAAGAGATCGTCCCATGACCCCGGGAATTCCGTCAAAGTTTAACAACTTAATTCTGTGACCATGCCCACACAAAGTGAGTCGGCAATCATGCTCTTTAAGTAGATCTACTACATGGTTCCAATTGTCCAATCCTTCAGCTAATGGATAATGAGCCATTGAGACCAATGTTTTATCCTTGTATTCAAGGTTATTCAATACACGCATCAGCCATTTCAGATCTTCTTGTTTCACATGCCCGTCCCCCATTTTCATATACGGACCAGTATTGAAACCAACAAAAAGAAAATCGTCCGTGGTGAAAATAAATCTGTCATTTCCCCATAGTTCATTAAACTTAAGACCTGCCGATTCAGACCAATTGGTTTCGTGATTCCCGGGAATCGCATAATATGGAACATTCAACCGATCCAGAACTTTCTTTGCAGCCATCAATTCAGCATTTGACCCTGTGTTGGTTAAATCGCCAGTTACAACTACAAAATCAGGTTCTAAGGCATTAATATCATCAATTGCTTTAATTAGATTCGCTTCTGCTTCTGAGCCTGGAGAAACATGTATATCAGTGAGGTGCGCAATGCGGAAACTCCCGGAAGAGAAATTGCATGCGGAAAAAAATACGGCAAAGAAGAAAACAAAGAATAATACCCTCATAAAAATTCTCATTAAAAACTTTAATCATCTAAAAGATTCTATTATCGCTCTCATTTCTCAAGCACTCCGATACCCGGCCTGTCGGGCAATACGATGCGCCCCTCCACTATTTTCAATCCGTCGAACACATCATTTGTGATAAGCAAGTTTCCATCCAGATCGGCCCAGTCGGCCATGGGAGACAATTGGGCAGCAGCGGTAACGGCACAGGATGTTTCAGTCATACAGCCAAACATCACCTTCATCCCCAGACCTTTAGCCGCAAGAGCCATTTGACGTGCGGCACGCATTCCGCCGCACTTCATCAGTTTAATATTCACTCCACTGTACACCCCAAACACATTTCTGATATCGTCAACAGTTTGCAATGCTTCATCTGCAATAATGGGGAGCGGACTATTCTGAGTGAGCCAGGCAATATCCTCGACCATTGTTTTGGGCATTGGTTGCTCCACAAACACAATCCCCTTTTCTTTCAACCAGTGTATCATCTCCAAAGCTTCGCTACGGTCTTTCCACCCCTGATTGACATCTACACAAAGAGGCTTATCAGTTACCGAACGAACACTGTTAATCATTTCGCGATCGTTATCTCTGCCCATTTTTACTTTCAAAATGTTGTAAGGTGAGGCCTCACGGGTTTTCTCTTTTACAACATCGGGCTTATCAATTCCAATAGTGAATGAAGTATCAGGTGTGTCGTCGGGGTTAAAACCCCATATCCTGTACCAGGGCTGCTCCATCAGTTTTCCCAACAGATCATACAGGGCGATATCAACGGATGCTTTAGCAGCAAAATTGCCGGGGGCTATAGTATTAATATAATCCAGGATATCTTCGGTCAGAAAAGGATCCTTAAACCGGTTGAGCTCCACCTTTGTCAGAAATTTCCTGACCGTTTCATGACTTTCCCCAAGATAGGGAGGCATGGAAGCTTCTCCATAGCCAATTACTCCATCGTATTCTATTTCGGTCAGCATCACCGGAGTTGTGGTTCTGCTACCCGAAGCCAGTGTAAAAGCATGTTTCAACTGTAACTCGTATGGTGTAAATTTCAGATTCATAGTCTTTCCCACGGAGGATCCTCTTCGGTTGTTTGTTTTGGCACATCCCTTTGTTCCGGTTGACAAAAAAGCTGAACCGGCAATGAAGCCTGCTTTTTTCAAAAAATCTCTACGGTTATTGTTGTGATTTTGTCCCATAACAACCCTATTATTGTTTCACATACCACGGATGTTCCATCAGGTGAACGATTCCCTCAGAACCATACTGCCTGTCGATTCGTCTGGCCTTTACAAGCGTTTTTGCCCGAAAGTGACTGTAGTTTAGGCGAGTACTATCAAAGCTATTTATCTTCACTTTTCCTGCTTCATGAATAAACTCTGAATTGTCCAGATACATGCCCACGTGAGTAATTCTATCGCTCCCTTCACCAGAGGCAAAGAAAAGCAGGTCGCCCGTTTTAAAAATTTCCCAGCCCTCATCAACTGGCACCTCTTCACCGTACATCGCCTGAAGAGAAGCATCTCTGGCCAGCATAATTCCATGATGCCGATAAACGGTTTTTGTAAATCCACTGCAATCAAGTGCGCTCACCGAAGTACCTCCCCACAGATAGGGTGTTCTGATAAGACTTAAGGCTGTTTCCTCCAATTTCCGCGTATCCACTGTATCAGGAAAATGAGTCCGGTCAAAGAGGGTTACTTCTGAAGCTTTCACATATCCTTCGATTCCACCCGGTGTTTTTATGAATATTTTATCATTGTGCTGCCCTGTTTTCTCCAGAAGACAGCCGGCGACAAGATCACCAAGAACATCCCCGGTCTCAACATCTCGGATTATTGAATACCGACTGGTAATCATTACCCTGGGAGCTTGAGTCCATTCTTCCCTCTCCTCCGGGTTGGTAAACCAGAGGGCCGACTTTTCACACCATCCAAGGTAGCGATCCGGAGTTTGTATATAAGCCCAGCCTCCATCCTGTTTTAAAACCCTGACCGGCATTCCCATCAAAGCCTGACTAACAATGGGGGCAACATGAGAAGCTGAAGAGCGCATGGTAACAACGCTTAAGTCGATAAACGCCTGTGAAGAAAAGACATCGTGAGGCAGGACAACCACACTATCCTGAATATGAAACCCTTGGGCGACCAGAAAATCAATCAATTCCGTCTTAAGCTGCCGGTCATCAATCTCACCCGAAAGTATAAATGTTTTTCGTCCCACTCGTTCAGAAGTAATATTAAAAACATTTTCCCTTAAGTCCCCAATTGCTTTAGTTTGAAAACGGGTAATACTCTCCCCAACATTTTGACCACCCCCACATCCCCAAAGCAGCCCTGACAGAGAGATTAATATGCCATAATAAAGAGTTTTCATAGAGCTAAAAAAGAATAAACGTATTTTTGTATTACATGTTACCGAGTTCAAAATTAATGTTAATATTTTTAAGTGCAAACATTTTTTAAACTTTTTATACCATGTAACATGTATTACATGTTTTGTGTTGGGAAATCATTCATCACCAACACTCATAAACAGCTACCTATCTCTCACTTACCTCACCCCGACCCTTGATAAAAACTTTAATCCATTTGATTATCATAATAACTCGCCCTTAATGCTCAGTAAATAATAATTGACATTCTATAGTGTCCTAACATCTTCCATAAAAAGGATTTCAGCCCTTAAACCCTGAATTTATTTTTTGTCTTGATACAAGAAAGAAGGCAAAGAAACTATTTCATGATTATTGCTTCGTTCGACAATTCCCAAGCAAGCTTGATATTGTTCTCACTTATCGCAATAATCCAAGACTGAACCAGCTTTCACTCTAAAAACTACGGTTCTTTCATCGAAATCAACTAGACTCATCTCACTGCTGCCCGCACGAGTGTCATTTCATGTATAAAATGACTTATAAATTGAAACTGTTTTTTGATTTTTTTTAGAATGCTAAAAAGTGAGCATTGCCCCAGCTACGTAAGCTTTTTATCATGA
The DNA here is from genome assembly GCF_016278715.1 of Marinilabilia sp. GTDB lineage: Bacteria > Bacteroidota > Bacteroidia > Bacteroidales > Marinilabiliaceae > Marinilabilia. Next base: position 10,279 of record NZ_JADQBH010000005.1, read on the forward strand.
AGAAAAAAAAAGTCATGCTTGGTGCATTATTTCATGCTTAATACGACACTATTTTCAAACAAAGATGATTCTTCGATAAAACAACCTTGTTTTAAGGCTCACCTGTCAAAGTCAACTTTCATCAAGCCAGTCAGTGCGTTCAAAATATTTATTTAGGACAGAATTAATTTTTAATATTAAAAAAAAGAGGCCGCCCGAAGACAGCCTCTTTTGAATAGAAACGAAAATAACAAATTACTTAGTTCGATCCGGTATATCCTTCATTTTGCTCAATCTCGCCGGTGGTAACGTCAATTTCCGCTTGTGGCACAGGCCAGTATTTCCTTGACTCGCTCCATCCCGGCAATTTATCTGCTCTTTCAAGTCTGACCAAGTCATGGTAGCGGTCATTTTCACCTGCAAGTTCAAGCCTTCTCTCGGTATAGATAGACTCTAACAAATCCTGGCCCGACGCAGTAACATCCTCCAGCCCGGCACGGTCACGTACCCAATTTAATTTCTCACGGGCTTCACCCTCAGCATTTGTATGTGCACAAGCCTCAGCATATATTAGAAGTACTTCGGCATATCTCATCAAACGAATGTTATTGCCATTGTTTCGAATCTGAGAAGATCTGTTTTCCGGTGAAACATACATTTTCTCATTATAAAATCCGGTACGGTTAAAGGTCAATTTATTCTTTTCTTCTTCGAGAGCGGCTTCTGCAGCGGCAATAGCCTCGGCATCACCTGACTCCTCGGCTGCTTCCAAAGCAACATAGAAATCGGCCAGTTCAATTTCAAATACTTCTTCAGTAGTCAGGAGCGTAGCATCTCTACGAACCACATCTCCCTCAGCCTCAAATGCTTCAAACAAATCCTGTGTCGGTTGATTAATTCCATAACCATAGGTGATGTTTCTTGGCAACATAAACAACGTCTGAAAGTTTCCGTTGTTTGAAAAGGCGGATGACTCGGTTTCTGAATCATGAAAAGAGATTTCAAAAACAGACTCAATCCCATGTTCACCATCGAAAGAAAAAACATGGCCAAAATCGGGATCGAGGCCGTACTCCTCTGATTCAATTACCTCCAGCGCCCAATCGCGTGCGGCACCCCAATTCTCCATGTACATATTGGCTTTCGCAAGATAAGCATGAGCGGTTCCTTTAGTAACCCGTCCGAGGTTATCTGTTGAATACTCACTTTTTAACGGAAGATCTATAGCAGCAATTTCCAGTTCATCGATGATAAATCCATAAACCTCACCAATTTCAGATTGCCCAATCTTTTCATTCACGCTCTGGACCCAATGATCAACAATGGGAATACGTCCAAAAGCTCTCACCAGCTCATAATGAAAGAAAGCACGCAAAAAACGGGCTTCTGCAATAAGCCTGTGTTTCACCTCGACAGAAGAGAACAAATTATCATCCATTTTTGAAATACCCTCAATAGCCTGAGAAGCTTTATTAATCCCTCGATAGCAAAGCCTCCACTTATTGGTAACATAGTGCATATCGGGAGTACCATTAAAATTCTTCAGCAATTCAAAGCCGGCATTGTCCCCATCACTTCCACTGTAAACAGCATTATCACTTAAGGTCTCACCAAAAGCCCAGAGGGTCCACCCAAAACGATAATCTTTTACATCTGAATAGGCTGCCGTTACACTATGAATCGCCTTCTCCTCACTATTGTAATAGACGTCAAAAGTTTCTTCGCCCAGTTTCTCCTTTTCCAGAAAATCCTCACAGGAAAAAACAAGAGGGAGAAGCATTACAATAATAATATATTTCATTTTTTTCATAACTAAAGTCTATAAATGGTTTCCAATTTAAAACTGAATTTTTACACCGATGGTATATATTTGTGCCTGCGGATAAGTCCCGATATCAACTCCCCTACTAAGATAATTGGTAGAAGAAATCTGACCAATTTCGGGATCGGCCCCGCTGTAATCAGTTTTTGTCCACAGATTCTGGCCTGACAAATAAATCTTTAATGCATCAATTCCCACCTTCTGCGTAAAACGCCTGGGTATATTGTAACCTAAAGTCATATTTTTAAGTCTTATATAACTGCCATCCTCCACAAAGCGATCAGAGGTTCGATTGGTGTTATTGTCATCACTTCCGCTCAAACGAGGCATGTCTGTATTGGTATTTTGCGGAGTCCATGAGTTCAGCATATCTATATGTTTATTGGTCTCATCAAAGGCATAGAGGTGGGTTTTCATGGCATTGAAAATTTCATTTCCCTGAGAACCCTGGAAGAACACATCAAACTGTAACCCCTTAAAAGTCAAACCGGCATTGATTCCATAGGTAAAATCAGGAATGGGATTACCTATTTTCGTGCGGTCCTCATCATTTATTACATCATCTCCATTGGTATCCACGAACTTCAAATCACCGGGTTCAAGGCCAGCATTGTCAGACCCCATCTGAGCCGCATGATTATCAATTTCATTTTGATTTTGAAAAACTCCATCAGTTTTGTAACCGTAGAAATAACCTATAGGCTCGCCTTCTTCCGTTCTTGTTGCAGAACCACCATAATAAGCACCTCCTGTAATAGGCTGTCCGGTTCCTAAAGACAATACTTCATTGGTATAGGTAGACAAATTAAAACCCACATTAAATTGAAAATCTTTTGATAAGCGCTCCCTGTAATTGGCCGACAATTCAAGTCCACTGTTCCGGACGGAACCAACATTGGCCACAGGACCACCCTCATAGCCGTAATAAATAGGAATAGGAACACTCACCAACATATCTTTAGTGTCTTTCTGATACCAGTCGAGGGTAGCTTCAAGACGACCATCCAGCATGAGGGCATCAACGCCAATATTGAAAGATTCAACAGTTTCCCATTTAATATTCTGATCACGCATATTCACCACAGCATATCCCTGATCAAAACTCTCGCCAGGACCAAAAAGATAACGATACTGAGCATTTCCACTCATAGTTGTCTGATAGGGATAGTAACCGATGTTGTTGTTACCAATTTGCCCCCAGCCCGCGCGAAGCTTCAGAGAAGAAATCCAGTCTATGTTGTTCATGAAGTTTTCTTCAGAAACTTTCCAACCTAAAGCAACGGAAGGAAAACTACCCCATTTATTGCCATCCGGAAAGCGGGAGGAACCGTCAGCTCTAAAATTAACAGTTGCCAGATATTTATTATCGTAACTATAATTTAACCGGCCTAAGCCCGAAACCAATCCAACCTCCGAAGCACTTCCTGAAACATTATCTCCATCAGCGGCAGCATCGAAGTACCACAAAGCCTCATCTTCATTAGGAATATTCTTTTTAGAAGCATCAATCCATTCATAAGACCCCTCTTCCATCGTATATCCAACCATTACACCAACAGAATGCTTTTCTCCAAGAGTATTTTGAAAATTCAGCACATTCTCCCAGGTCCAGTAATCTCCTTTGTTATAGCCCCGGCTGACTTCATTCTCCACATTTTGCTGATTCACATTAACAAAATAAACAGGTTCGAAGTCATAGGAATCATTCCGGTAACTATTTTGACTGTAAGAAGTTTTAAATGTCAATCCCGGAACAAATTCAAATTGCGCGAAGATATTCCCTAAAAGATTCAGTTTTTCATCGCGAGAGTTTTCATATTCAATTTGAGCAACAGGGTTGGGATAGTCTGTGAAGCGGGAATAATCATACACTCCGGCAGCTTCATCTATCCATACCGGAATCAGGGGCTCAATTTTAATGGCTGTATTTATTACACCAGTATGATAAGACCCTTCCAGTATAGATTCCTGCTCACTGGTTTGAACATTAATATTTGACCCGATGGTGAACTTCTCGGATACTTTGTAATCAGAATTCAGCTTAAGCGTTCTTCTCTGGAATTCACTCCCTTTAACAGTACCCTCCTGTCCAAAACCACCTACACTCAATGAGTAAGTAAGTTTTTCCGAACCACCGGAAACATTTAGGTTCATATCATAAATGGGGGCTACCTGTGTTATTTCATCAAACCAATCGGTATTTTGATTGCGATCAACCCCTGAAAGGTCAAGCGGAGAAGTACGTGTTGCATTGAGTTGCTCCTGGATGCTATACCATTGCGAACCGGAAGTCGTTTCCCAATTATTAATTACCTGCTGGGTTCCGTAGTAAGCATCAAAAGTAACACGGGCTTCCTGATTTAACTCCCCCTTCTTGGTGGTTACCAGTACAACGCCGTTAGCACCTCTGGACCCATAAATAGCAGATGCGGAAGCATCTTTCAGAACCTCTATAGATTTAATATCATTGGCATTCAGAAAATCAATATTCGGGACGGGAATTCCATCTACCACATATAACGGGTCTGAATTATTAATAGTACCAATACCACGAACCCGAACAGCAAGTGAGCCGCCGGGAGCACCCGAATTGGAAACAATCTGAACACCGGCAACTCGTCCCTGAAGTGCCTGGTCAAGATTAGAAACAGGTTGATCCTCCAGCTTTGAAAAATCGACTGAAGCAACCGACCCGGTTACATCACTTTTCCTTTGAACACCATAGCCTACGGCAACCACCTCGTCAAGGTTCACAAATTCATCTTCCATAACCACATTTATGGAAGTACGATTGTCAACGGGAGTTTCAATCGTTTTCATCCCAACAAACTGGAAAACCAATATGGCATCACCCTCTGCCCTAATCTCATAAGAGCCCTGCATGTCGGTAATGGTTCCTACGGACATATCACTTTTCGTGTACACATTAACGCCGGGAATGGGAACTCCCTGTGTATCACTAACAACCCCTGAGATATTAATCTCCTGAGCTAGAATTAATTGACCGAAAAACATGGCCAAAAAAGCAGAAAAAAGAACTTTTCTCATAAATACTTGGATTTTAATAATTAGAAATTTTCAACGCTTAACATTAAAAAGTAAATGTCTGATTTTTAGTTATACAAAAAACTTTCCTATTAACTATCCCCTCACTCCGGAACACTGATAAATAAAGATTAACAGTCCAAAAGTTATCATCAGTCCGAAATGGGAAAGAATGAATGTATTCTTGTATTACATCTTACCAGATATAAAACTAAGGTAATTTTTCCTTTGCGCAAACATTTTTAAACACTTTGTGATATCTGTGAAACATCAAAGGCCTAATCAAAGGCAATATTCGTTGTTTTATCCAATATACCAATAAGTTACGTCAAATGTTAAATTTCCCTTAAACCAAAGAAAAATCACAATCTGCCCGCGTAAGTCACCTCCATATCATAACTCCAGTCATCAAAATATAAATTTCCCTTTTCCCACTCCGCTTCGCCACGTTGAAAATCCCATGGTTCACTGCGGGGCCAGCTTTTAGGAGGACAAAATTCCCGACCGAAATCTTTATTCACAATAAACCGATATGCATCGATCCCCGAAATATAAAACTCCCGAATTCGCTTATCCTTGCTTTTCTGGAGTTTGAAAGAGACATCGACCGGAACCCAGCCCACGCCCTCGTACCACACCTCGCACCAATCATGAAGATTTACATTTCCCGGATGAAGCATCCATCCGCTTTGCCAGCGGGCTGGAATACCTTTATACCGGCACATACTCATAAATAGCATCGTTTGCATGCCACAGTCTCCATGCATGTTCTCCAGCGTGTATTTGGAAATATTCGGAATCAAACCGTATTCCACTGCCCGTGCCCAGGGAATATTTTCATCAATCCAGTAATAAAAGCGCCGGACCATTTCGAAAGGCCTCATCCCTTCATCAGTAAGCGAATCGGCAAGTTCCTTTATTCTATTGCTAAAAACCAGATGTGGCCCCCTTTCCTTTGCGAAAGGAATTACCGAATCGGGTAACTCTACAAATCGTGACTGCAGCAATCTTTCAGGGGAAAAATACTGCGCCTTACTCGTTACCAGAGAAGAAACAGAAAACTCAGCTGCGCCATCCTCATCTGCGTCCCGGGTCATAAAAACAGATTGGTGAGCACATTTCTCACTACTCAGTGAAAAATCCGGTACAGAACTCCTCAAAAGCCTAACCTCCGATTGTCGTGAGAAATCTTTTACTCCAAAAGGCATCCATACAGAAACAGGGCTACCCGGGGTGACCTTACCAGGATGAATCCGGAGAGAAAAATTGAGAAGAAAATTTTCAGGACACACCACCTCCCCCATCCTTTCAATTGATGACATATTAATGACATCGCTGATATGTGAAACACAAAAAGCACCCAAATGGTCGTCGTTAAGACTGGTGCTCCCGGCAACAGATGCCAGCGAATCGTTTAGAAGAACAAGGTTATATGCAGCATTTTTGAAGTACCTCTTTTCACCGTCCATTACCAAATAATCAAGCTGCTTCTTTTTCTCCCATTGCTCAACAAGCGTCGGAGAAGCATCGATTCCCCTTTCCTTCAAAATCTTCAAGAGGTCACTCTCCGTCAGGGGATATTCAGTCCTATACCGGTCAATGTAATCCATAAGGCTGTCGGCCATATATTTCAGATCAGAGCTGAGTGGTTTCTCAATCCCTGTAAGTATATTCTCAACCATCAGGAAGTTATGCGCCATATATAGTTCTTCAAGCTGGGATTGAAGTTTCAGGTTAGTTTTATTATTATTACACGAAACTATCATTACAAACAAAAATATCAATTGAGTTGTCTTTTTAATAATATCCACTATTGCCATCTCAGAAAAAAATAAAATTTCTAAAAAACTTATTACATTTGTTACTTGTATTACATCTTACAAACTTACAATTCGATTTTTAAAAAACAACATTAAAATTAACACAATGGGGATTTTAACACCTTCAAAAAATCAAAAAGCCCCTTCAAAGAAAGAAAAACATGAAAAGAATAGCATTTATCCTACTTTTAACGCTGTTTTCAACAGCCCACGCTCAGGTAAAAACAGGCATTGAAATATTAAAAGAGCAAAACTTTGAAGTTCTGAAAGGGAAAAGAGTGGGGCTCATCACCAATCCTACAGGGGTAGATGCCCAATTAAACTCTACCATCGACATCTTGGCTGATGCCCCCGAAGTGAACCTCGTGGCACTTTACGGACCTGAACATGGAGTGAGAGGGAATATTGCGGCTGGGGAAAAAGTGGAAAATGCCCTCGACAGTGCTACCGGCGTGCCCATCTATAGTTTGTACGGAAAAACCCGAAAGCCCACACCGGAAATGCTCGAAGGAATTGATGTTCTGGTGTACGACATCCAGGATATCGGTTCCAGGTCCTACACCTACATCAGCACACTGATTCTATCCATGGAAGCTGCAGCCGAAAGCAATATCGAGTTTGTGGTACTGGACAGGCCCAATCCACTTGGTGGAAACAAATTTGAAGGTCCGTTAACCGAAAAAGCCTTTACCTCGTTCGTAAGCCAGTTGCCCATTACCTATGTTCATGGCTTTACAGTAGGGGAGCTGGCCATTCACATCAACAACAACAATCTGCTGCATGGTGGAATAAAAAGCGACCTTACCGTTATAGAAATGGAAGGATGGGAACGTGACATGAATTTCGAAGAGACCGGACTTCCCTGGATACCGTCCTCCCCGCACATTCCTCACGCACATTCAGCCTACTACTATCCAGTATCCGGTATACTGGGCGAATTGTATGTTTACAACATAGGTGTTGGCTATACCCTGCCCTTTCAGCTCTTTGGTGCAGACTGGCTCGAAGCACCAAAGTTGGCAAAGAACCTGAATGAATTGAATCTCCCGGGGGTGATTTTTCGTCCGGTTTTTTTTAAACCCTATTACAGCACCTACAAAGGTGAGGAGATTGAAGGCGTTCAGGTTCATCTCACCAATCTCGAAAAAGCCCCGCTGTCACTGATACAATTCTATGTTTTGCAGGAAGCTTACAAAATGAACCCTGACAAAAATGTGTTTGAACTATGTAATCCTTCCCGGTTAAATATGTTTGATAAAGTGTGCGGCACTGATAAAGTACGAAAAGCTTTCACCAAAAACTTCAGGGTGGAAGAAATGATTGATATCTGGAACAGAGATGTAGATCATTTTAAAGAATTGGCGAAAAAAAGCTTTTTATATTGAATCCGGCCCATGAAGAACTAACAAGAGGGGTGTTTCCGGGCTTCGCCGAAAACACCCCTCTTGTTATGTAAAAAGCTCAAATGCAGCTGACTACATCAGACCTTAATAAATATTCGCTTCTTATAGAGAATATAACCAATCAGCCAAAAGAAAAATATGTGTGTCAATGCATAGAGCAGAGAGCCGTTCATATTTCCGGCAACAGGCACAAAAATATTCTCATAGATCCATGTACTTCCGCGTATCACGGTTCCATCTGAAGTCTCCAACCTTATCAAAATGCTGAGCGTCCGGGCCCACAATCCTGAAAGTGCATAAATAAACAATGGATTCACACCAAACACAACAAAAAAGGATGTCCACTTCTTAAATCCTTTGATGTCGATAATAAAAACCAACAGGGCCAGGAACAGAGCAGCCAATCCAGCCGTATAAAGCACATAAGAACTTGTCCACAACGGCTTATTGATTGGAAAAACAAATCCCCAAAGACGTCCCAGCACGGCAGCAATTAACCCATACAGTGCCAAACGACGAGGGACCTTTATCCTTTCTGTATTTTTTATAATTACACCAGTCATGTAACCAAGTAAAACCGTTACTATGGCTGGAATGGTATTCAGCAATCCTTCGGGATCAAAAGGAATACCAAACCCTTTGTAGAGATGCTGCTCGCCCAAAATAGCCTTATCGAAAGGTATTACAACATTGCCAGCAAGACTATAAGGGTCAGCTCCTCCGAACCAGGCCAGGATACCCCAGTAAGCCAGCAAGATAGCTCCTCCAATAAATGGAATGAATTTGCGGGGGCTGGAAAGTACTATCAGGGAACCGACCCCATAAGCCAGAGCAATTCTTTGCATCACCCCCATTATCCTTAATGTGCTAAAGTCATGCATCCATTGCGGGAAAGAATTCAGAAAAAGACCAATCATAAAAATAAACAGGGTTCTTCGGCCCAATCGCTGAAGAGAATCTTTATTCAGTGCATTTCCGTATTTCCCGAACGAAAAAAACATGGAAACACCAACGACAAAAAGAAAAAACGGAAACACAAGATCTGTGGGAGTACAACCATGCCAGCGGGCATGACGCAGGGGGGCATAAATATATTGCCAACTACCGGGGGTGTTTACCGTAATCATCAACGCAATAGTCATACCACGTAGAACATCAAGAGCAAGGTATCTTTCGGATTTAACCATAATTTTATTGATTTGAAGATTGAATTAATTCTTATTGGAGAATATCCACAATCCCAGAAACACCAGAAAACCGTTTAACAGTAACAATTCGAAGCCAAACTGGTACCCGCCCAGCCATTGTTCCGAATTGCTGCTTACTATGTAGCAAAGTACGGGCGACAAAACACTGATGAAGGGAACATATCGATCTTTAGTATTCCGGTTGGTCAGGATACCAAAAGTAAACAGCCCAAGCAATGGACCATAGGTATACCCGGCTACAGTAAAGACAGAGTTCACTACACTCTCATCATTAATAATCCGAAACAAAACGATGACAAGAAACATAATGAATGAAAAAATGATATGCACTTTTATCCGTGTTTTCTCTGTGGATGGAAGCTTAGGATTGACCTTTAAAAAATCAATGCAGAAGGCCGTTGTCAAGGCTGTTAAAGCCGAATCGGCACTGGAATATGCCGCAGCAGTAATTCCCAACAGAAAGAAAACTCCCACTGCCGTACCAAAATATTTTATGGCCAGCAACGGAAACATATCATCGGTACGTTCAGGGATACTTATCCCCATCTGTTCGGCATACTGATACAGCAAAACTCCCAATCCCAAGAACAGCAGGTTCGTGCCCACAAAAGAAAAGCTGAACCAAAATAGATTCTTCTGAGCCTCCTTTTGATTTTTGCAGGTAAGGTTCTTTTGCATCATATTCTGATCCAAACCCGTCATCACAATGGTAATCCCAATACCGGCAACAAACTGCTTAAAAAAATTAGTCCCTGATTGCCAATCCCAGTCAAACACCTCACTGTAAGGATGATTTGAAATGGTGGTTACCATCTCTCCAAATCCCATATCCAGCTGTTTGCCAATTACCACAATGGTGACCACCACAGAGACAAGGATAAACAGCGTCTGCAAGGTATCGGTCCATACTACCGTTTTAATACCTGCCTTAAAGGTATATAACCAGATAAGGGTGATGGTTGTAAGCACCGTTACCCAGAATGGAACCCCCAGTGCATCGAAAAAGGAAATTTGCAAAACACCCGCAACCAGGTAGAGCCGGAACGAAGCGCCAATAGTCTGGGATAGAATAAAGAAAAATGATCCCGTTTTATAAGATCTAAGCCCAAACCGCTGATCCAGATAAGTATATATAGAAACCAGGTTACGTTTGTAGTAGAGCGGTAACAAAACCAGGGCAATCACCCAATAACCCACAAAATTCCCAAGAATAAACTGAAAATAACTCCAGGCACTGCTCCCCACCTCGCCCGGAACAGATATAAAGGTAACACCGGAAATGGTAGCACCAATCATTCCAAAAGCGACCAGGTACCATGGTGATTCCCTATTACCCGTAAAAAATGTTTCGCTGTTGCTGTTGCGCGACGAAAACCATGAAATAAGAAAAAGGGCACTAAAAAAACCAAGAATTACTACTAAAACAAGCGTCGTACTCATACAATAGATGATTAGGTTTTTGATATTCGAAACCTGACAAAGCACATAATGTTGCCATTATTCATGACACCTCAAATCTGCATTTGGGCATTAACAATATTTTTTTGAAAGGCTAAATGAACTATTGACTCATATTTCTTAAACTCCCTATTTGTTTATTTACCTGATTGATTGACTTCGTCGAACTTCACTTCACAAATAAATCAGGCTTAAGAAATATCATTTCCCCTGACTCCTGTCCACCAGATTTACATCTGTAAAATATTCAGGAACTGATTCAAAATTGGTGGGACTCAGGGCCGAAATCACGAAATAGTATTTACCTGGTTTGTTTTTCCTATCCACTTCAAAGGTCAACTCCTTTTTACCGGTGACAGCAAAAATATTCTTTGCACTTTCGATGTTGGCAATTTTCCCATGCTTGAATTTGTACACCACAAAAGCAACATTGTTACAACCGGCTTCCCATGTAAGACGAATGGAGTCACCAAGTAGTTCGCTTACCGGATTTTCAGGCACCCCAGGTGTAATCTGTTCTACACGAGGGTTTACCGGTGGCAGCGCCTCGCAGCGAT
>NZ_JADQBH010000149.1 GCF_016278715.1 Marinilabilia sp.
GGCATCGTCTGCCGCAAGCGCAAATCCTTTGGCAGCGTCAACACTTTCCACAGTCCCCCATCTTTTTGTAAAAAGCCCGTGTGTTTCAAAATAGTTTGCAATAGAAAAAATTGCAGGACTGGCGGAAACACCATTCTCATCGATTGGGTAATATACATTGTTCCAGACTAAGAACTGAATGTATCTGTTTTTGAAGGTCTTCATGCGGTTGTAAGTGTAGGTGGCACCCATCCCATCATAATCCGTGAAATTGAAGTACAACTTTTGTTCTCCCTGGAAGTTGTATTCATTTTCATTAACCAGAGGATTAACGCCCCAGACATTTGCAAATCCGTTGATGTAGATCATTTCATCGAGGGTAATGGTCCCTGTCTTGTCCGATCCTGCAGCCAGACAAGCTGTTGCCAGGTCAAGAGGGTTGAAATTATAGGGTTCTTGCCCCAGGAATGCAAGCCGGTTTGGCCCGTCATCGGTTGGTTTAAATAACCATTTCAACAGGTATTGATAAAGAGCCATGTTCTCCCGCGGAGAATCTATGGTTTTTGTATATCGGGTCAATTCCCCTTCGCTCCAAAGGTCATAAGTGGAGGTTAATCTACCGCAGAAATCTAAAGTGATCACAGCGTTTGGAGCAGTAAGTGTTTTCATGGCTTCTTCAAAAGCCTGATCTAATACATCCTGTGGTGACCGGACAATGTTTAGTCTTCCAAATTCGACTGCAGTGGCCAATTCAGGAAACAAGAGTTCACCTTCTAAATCAAGTTCAAGTGGCAGGCCATTTGCATCAATAGGACGTACGTACCATTCTCCTTCAATTTCAATCATCTCAGGCTTCCCGTTTTCGTCTCGTAGCAGTACGTAAAGGTCTCCATAGTCTCCACCTCTGGAGGTTCCGCTTTCATCATTTTTTTTGATGTGAGGGTTCTGACTGGTATTCCCGTTTGCCCAGTCTGGTCTATCGCTATCGATGTCTTCATCGGCCCACATTCTGCCTTTTTGACAACCGCTGAGAATTGCCAAAATAAGCAAAAATGGAAAAAGTAATTTCTTCATTTTTCAAGTTTTTGTAAAATGGATTTTACCCTGTTAAGACCTAATTAATTGGTCGGAAAAAAACCGAAGAGTTGTTTCCGGAATTTGTGGGAAATCCTGAAAACAAGCGTTCATGAGATTCTTCTCTGCTGATCCCGGGAGAAATATTACAGCAGAAAATGTGCGCTTCATCAATAGAATTTAGATAAAAATGTCCTTTAAAACGACCTAGTGCAAAATAACCATAGGAACTTTATGTTTATAAATTTAAGGATATGCAACGCCGATATCAATATTATATCTGTTGGTTTTTAATACCAAAAACGTTGAGGAAACCTACCAATAATGGGTAAAGGATAATATTGTCTTCATTGTCCGCTAATGCATGGGTCGCTTTTGTCACGACACAGAAGACCTTCAGAACAGGCATACATCAATAAGGAAAGTACATCTTTGGCTCCTATTTTTCGCATGATATTTTTTCGATGTGTTCTGACAGTAGATTCGCTGATATGGAACGTCTGCGAAATTTGTTTTGGGGTTTTAAGTTCAATTAATGCATTTAAAATTTTTTTTTCTCTTCCAGTTAGATCGTTTTTGCCGTTGTTCTGGTGAGAATGGAGCTGATTGTTTAAGACTTCCGCGATTGAAGAACAAAAATACTTTTTATTTTGACTGACTTCATGCAACGCCATCATGAGGTTTTCCTGGCTACTGGTTTTGAGAACATAGCCATCAAGTCCCGAATCCAGTGTTTCATTTAACAAGGTATTTGTGCTTAGAAAACCTACCAGAATGACCTGATGACCTGAATTTTTGAGATTTCGGATAATCTCCAGAACGTCAGGATCCAGGTGTAATATTTCAAAAACAATCAGTGAAGGTCTGGTGAATTCAGGAATTGTGCCTTTCGTGACGGGAAAAACATGTTGGACTAAAAAAGGGTCACTTTGATTAATCAAAGATTGTAGGGCATCCCCCCATAATTGGTGACGGAACAATATATCAACCCTGATTTTCATATTAATTCTTTTTGAAACATTGAATTTGAGTTTCTTGACAAACAATATAATGTAAGACTTTTATTTCATAATTGCATCTTTTTTTAATGGGTTAAGAAGGAATGCTATCGCTTTGTGATAAGAGTGAGGCTTTAGTTTCACTTTTATTGTCAGGTGTGCCAATTCAAATTTGAAATTGCTAGTTTCATAAACCTTTTATTTCGGGATGTTAATATTTTCAGGTAGAAAAAATTATTACTTTTGTGATTCAAAATTGTTCCAAAAATCATAACCAATGCTTGATAAGATTAAAGATTTACTGGAAGAAGTAAAAAATATGACTGCCGAAACTGCCGAAGAGGCAGAACAACTGCGGATAAAATATATCAGTAAAAAGGGAATTATTCCCCAGCTTTTCAATGAGTTTAAAGATGTGCCAAACGACCAGAAGAAAGCTGTTGGGCAAGCCATTAACGAATTGAAAAATGCAGCCCAGGAATCTATCAATCAATTAAAGGAACAATTTGAGCAGTCTAAACTGACTTCCGGGGCTACCGATTTTACCTTGCCGGGAAGTGCCATGCCTTTGGGAACACGCCATCCGTTGTCGATTGTCCGCAATCAGATTGTTGAGATTTTCGACCGTATCGGTTTTTCTGTTGCTGAAGGACCTGAAATTGAAGACGACTGGCACGTGTTTGAAGCATTGAATTTTCCTCCCGAACACCCTGCACGGGATATGCAGGATACTTTCTTTATCAATCAGGATCCTGATATTTTGTTGCGTACCCATACTTCGTCCGTTCAGATTCGCACCATGGAGCACCAGAAACCTCCTATTCGTGCCATTTTTCCGGGACGGGTTTTTCGTAATGAGGCCATCTCCGCCCGCGCGCATTGTATTTTCCATCAGGTGGAAGGACTTTACATTGACAGGGATGTATCATTTGCTGATTTGCGTCAGACGCTGCTCTATTTTGCTAAAGAAATGTTCGGGCAGGATACGCAAATTCGTTTACGTCCGTCTTATTTCCCGTTTACCGAGCCATCGGCCGAGATGGATATTTCATGCACCCTTTGCGGCGGAGAAGGATGTAATATTTGTAAACACACCGGTTGGGTAGAGATTCTGGGATGCGGAATGGTTGATCCTGCTGTGTTGACCAATTGTGAAATTGACTCCGACGAATATACCGGCTTTGCTTTTGGTATGGGAATCGAACGCATTGCCATGTTGAAGTATCAAATTAACGACATCCGGCTTTTCTTCGAGAACGATGTACGCTTTCTGGAGCAGTTCAGGGCTGAATCGTAAATTGTAATTGCAGGAATAGGCGGACTAATGCGCTACTCTCTTTTTTGGAACAGTCTTTTTCGATTGGTAAACAATCTGGTTTTTTTGCTTACGGTAAATTAAAATACCATAACAATCTAGAAACCCGCATATCTTAGCAGATTTGCGGGTTTTGTTTTAACAGGTTTTATCCCTTCAGTTTCTTCACCATCGTTACAGATTCCTCATTCGACCTTACCACCTCAAATCCAAATTTCTGATATAGTTTGAAAGCATAATTTATTTTATCCACACTCAAAGACACTTTTTGGTACTTTAGAGTTTTTAGTTTTTCTAGAATAGCCAGAAATAAGCTGGTTCCAACTCCTTTTTTGCGGAATTTTTCATTTACCGACATACATAATTCAGGTGTTTCTGAATCCAAATAGCCAAAACCTTTTTCGCTTTCCGGAAAAATTCTTGACCAGACAGCTCCGATGAGAATTCCATTAGTCTCAGCGACCAGACAATGGTCGGTATCTTTTCCAAAACTCTTTATATAAGTGTTTAATTCCGGAATCTTGATAATAGTTTTATCAGGTCTTTCAACTCCTTCGGGAATAAATATGGCATCGTACAGAAAGCTTTCCAGAAGATGAATTTCTGTTGAGGCAATTTCGCGGATTCTAAATTTTTGATTCATCCGGGGCAATATACTGGTTTTTTACTTTTTCTTCCACTTTTTGAACCCTTGCCCCCATTTCTTCGTAACTTAATGAGCAGTTTAATATTGTGGACAGATGACCCGGACTTCTCAAATATTATTGGTGTGCGTTTTGTTTCTGTGGATTTCTGCAGAGAACTCTAATGCGCAGTACTTTGGGAAAAATAAACCTTCCTACCGGTCGTTTGATTTTTTGTTGTCGCAGACCGACCATTTTGATATCTATCATTATCTGGATGATTCTGCCCGGATCCGTCTGGTGGGTAGCCTGGCCGAACAATGGTATGGTTACCACCGGCAGATTTTGGTGGACACTTTTCGAACTCCGAGTCCTATTATCATGTATCGCAATCATGCCGATTTTCAGCAAACCACCGCTGTTATGGGTGATATTGGTGTGGGAACCGGTGGCGTAACGGAGGGGCTGAAACGACGGGTGATTTTGCCTTTCTCCTTTTCCGATTATCAGACTTCGCATGTGCTGGGGCACGAACTGGTTCATGCATTTCAGTATCATATTATTGAGGAGAGCAGTGATTTGAGCCTCGGTGCCATTTCCAGGGTGCCGTTGTGGATGATTGAGGGAATGGCCGAATACCTGTCTGTTGGCAACAGTGATGCCTACACATCTGTATGGATGCGTGATGCATTGCTAAGTAATAATTTTCCCACGCTGGATGAGTTGAGGAATTACTCCAAATATTCGCCATATAGGTTTGGCCAGGCTTTCTGGTCGTATATCGCCTCCCGATATGGAGAACAGTATATCCGCAGACTATTTGTTGCCTCCGCAACTCAGGGATATCAAAGTGCCATAGAAGAGCAACTGAGCATTACGGTTGATTCACTCTCTGCAGCCTGGAAAAGCTCCTTAATACGCCAGCTGGTTACAGCTGATGACAGTACTTATACGATGATTGGCCAACGGCTGTTTTCATCCGGGAATTCTGGAATGTTTAATCTTTCTCCCGCAGTGAGTCCTGATGGACAATTCATCGTATTTTTGTCGGAGAGAGATGTTTATTCGCTGGATTTGTTTTTGGCTGATGCCAGAACCGGAGAGGTTATTTCTAAAATATATACCAGTTCTCGCAATGCCGATATCGATGCTCTGGAATACACCGAAACTGCCGGCTCGTGGTCGCCTGACAATCGCTATTTTGCTTTTGTGGCTTATCAAAAGGGTAAATCTGTAATTTTGATTTATGATGTTCAAAAGAAGCAGGTTGACCGAACAATTTTTCAACCCGGACTTGATGCTGTCTCGGGACCGGCCTGGTCACCCGATGGCAACGGAATCGCTTTTAGCGGAATGATTAAGGGTGTCAGTAACCTCTGCTATTTTAGTTTGGCTGATAACGATTTTCAGTTTCTTACCCGGTCTTCACATGCAGCGATGCAGCCCGCCTGGTCGGCCGATGGGCAGTGGCTCTGGTATATTACTGATGAAGCAGAACCAGATCAATCCCTTTTCTTTCCCGGAAATTTCAATATTGCCCGTTTGAATATCGAAACCCTTGAAACATCCATATTCAATACATTTTCTGGTGCCAAAAACCTGAACCCCCTACCGGTGAATGCTGGTCAGGTTTTGTTTTTGTCAAATGTTAACGGGAGGCGCGACTTATATGCGCTGGATGTATCATCAGGAAACATAAAAAGGATAACCAATTATGCCACCGGAATCATGGGTATTACCGAAATGTCGCCCGCCCTGAGCATGGCGCGGGATACTCTTTACTATTCCATGCTTAAATCCGGAGAATTTCAGATAATTAAGGCTCCTTTGAAAGAATTATTACATCAGGGGCATCCTATTCCTTCTCAGTCCTTCGATTACAGAGCTGCCCGTTTGGCTCCTTATTCGGAGCAGTTTTCTATGGTTGACCAGAATCTTATTTATAGAGGTGTTCTTAATGGTGACGAAGAGGTAACCATGGAAAATGCTGAACCCCAAAGTAATTTCAAACTGGACTATGTGGGCAATATGGCGGCAGGAGTGATGACCGGCCGCTTTGGCACCGGTATGGCCGGAAGTATTGAGGCGCTTTTCAGTGATGTATTGGGGTATAATCTTCTTTATGGAGGGGTCAGCATTAACGGGGAGATATATGACTTTGGGGGGCAGGTGGCTTTGCTCAACCAGAAGCGGCGCATCAAAACAGGGGTAAGCCTCTCACATATCCCTTATAGGATGGGCTATTATTCTTATGAGGGAGAAGAGGAAGAGGAGGAGCTGGTCTATTTCAGCCGCCGTATTTTTCAGGACAAAGGGGCGGTGTTTTCTTATTTACCACTGAGCAGGAATACCCGAATAGAGTCCGGTGTTTCCATGGCCCGCTATAGCTACCGCTACGAGAAAATTGAAAATATCCGTTCCTACTATCCTACTTACAATGAAACGGGAAGGCGCATTGATGCTCCCAAAAGCTACTGGGTTGGAAGAGTGGATGCCGCCTATGTTTTTGATAATTCCCGCTCTGGCATAGCATCGCCGGTAGATGGCAGTCGTACTCGCTTTCAGGCAGAAAAATTTTTCAACGGGGTGGACGCTCATGCTTTTCTGCTTGATTTCCGTAGATATAAATTTGTTCGGCCCTTTAGTTTTGCTTATCGGTTGTATTATTACGGACGTCATGGTGCCGACCGCAATACCAGGCGTATGACCCGGTTGTTTGTAGGCTATCCATGGCTGGTCAGGGGCTATGATACGGGTGAATTTTATGTGGACAGCACTCAGAATCACGAGGGCATTGGCATCAAACATCTGATTGGAAACAATCTGCTTATCTCAAACCTCGAATGGCGTATGCCTTTTTCCGGCCCATTTGACTTTGCGTGGTTCCGTTCGTCCATCATTTTTTCAGAGCTGGCAGTGTTCGTTGATGCCGGCATTGCTTGGGACACAGAAAGCAGTCCTGTATTGGCATTCACTACGGATTCTGATGAGCGCAGAATCCCCGTCTTCAGTACTGGGATGTCGTTGAGGTTGAATTTTTTCGGGTTTATTGTGGTGGAGCCCTATCTCGCATTTCCCTATCACCAGAAACGCTTCTATAACGGTCAGTTTGGGTTCAATGTTTTTCCCGGTTGGTAAAAACGACCTCTAAAAAATTAACATCTCCCATAAATCAGTAGTCAATAAAATTTTTATCTTGCGGCTGTTTTGGCCTATTTAGAAAATCCTGATTTTTTTCTTTTTAAGGTTAAGTCAAGAATTGGAAAAATTAACGGGTTTTCGAATAGACGGGAGAGTGATTGATAGATAGCAGGTTGGAGGTGTGGGAGCTTATGAAGCGCTAATATTTCCGGTTGATTTTGGACCAGATACAGACTGAGAACAAAAACACATCAGAATCAGTATTTATAATTAACCATAAATCTTTAAACTATGTTGAATCCAGTATTTTGGCTTGTTCCTGTTGCTTCCTTGATAGCGCTGTTCTTTGCCTGGTATTTCTTCAAACAGATGATGAAGAATTCCGAAGGCAACGATACCATGAAAGAAATCGCCCGTCACGTACGTGATGGAGCCAATGCTTATCTTAGAAGTCAGTACAGGGTCGTTGCCCTCGTATTCGTGGTGTTGGTAATTTTGTTGGCTGTTTTGGCTTTTATGAAAGTTCAGAACCCGTTTGTACCCATCGCTTTTCTTACCGGTGGTTTTTTCTCGGGCCTTTGTGGTTATCTGGGTATGAAAACCGCCACTTATGCGTCAGCCCGTACTGCTGAGGGTGCCTCAAAATCTCTGAACCAGGGACTGAAAATTGCATTTCGAAGTGGTGCGGTTATGGGGTTGGTTGTTGTAGGTTTTGGCTTACTTGACATTGCTATGTGGTTTTGGTTTTTGAATGAAATTGTATTTACACCCGAAAATATGGTCACCGGGCTCGACTGGGCCGGGCTGACTTTTGTACATCCGGGCATTACCGAGAAAGAAAAGATGGTTGAGATTACCGTTACTATGCTGACTTTTGGTATGGGAGCATCTACCCAGGCACTCTTTGCCCGTGTGGGTGGTGGTATTTTTACCAAGGCTGCCGATGTGGGTGCCGACCTGGTTGGTAAAGTTGAAGCCGGTATTCCTGAAGACGATCCACGGAACCCTGCAACCATTGCCGATAACGTTGGTGACAATGTTGGAGATGTTGCCGGTATGGGCGCGGATCTTTATGAGTCTTATTGTGGTTCGATTTTGGCTACCGCCGCATTGGGAGCTGCCCTTCCGGCCCTCACGGGAACGGAGCAAATGCAGGTGGTTATGGCCCCTATGGTAGTGGCCGCGGTTGGTATTTTGCTTTCCATTGCCGGAATATTCCTGGTACGCACCAAGGAAACGGCTACCCAGAAAAATCTGCTTACTTCTCTGCTTTTGGGAACCGGAGGAAGTTCATTTATGATATTAGTAGCTCTGGCAGGATTGGTATATTTGAATTGGATTACCTGGGGCATTTTCGGTTCTGTAGTGGTTGGTCTGTTGGCCGGTGTCATTATCGGACAGGGAACAGAATACTTTACCTCCGATGAATATGCCCCCACTAAAGGGATAGCCCGCCAGGGATTGCAGGGGCCTGCTACAACCATTATTGAAGGTATTGCCGTTGGGATGTTCTCTACCTGGATTCCTGTTGTAACTATTGTTTTGGGGATTGTTGGTTCGTTTGCTTTTGCAGGTGGATTTGAAAACTTTGCCATGGGTGTTTATGGAATTGGTTTTGCAGCGGTGGGAATGCTTTCCACATTGGGAATCACTCTTGCGACTGATGCTTTTGGGCCTATTGCCGACAATGCTGGTGGGAATGCCGAAATGTCTGAGCTTCCTCCTGAAGTACGTGAGCGTACCGACGCCCTCGATATGCTTGGTAATACCACTGCCGCTACCGGTAAAGGTTTTGCAATAGGCTCGGCCGCGTTAACGGCAATGGCTTTGTTGGCTGCCTATATTGAAGAAGTGCGCTTGTGGCTCGGAAAACTGGCTAAAGCATCGACTGAAGGTATTCAGCAGGTAGGGGATTATATTTTCTATCTGAAAGATAACCCGGAGCCTATTGTGGAAAAGGGTCAGAAAGCCGTGGAGATTTCAGCTGCCGGTATTCGTGATTTTTCAGCTGCTTATGACTTGTCTCTTTTTAACCCGATGGTTTTGGGTGGTCTTTTTATTGGTGCTATGATGGCTTTTGTGTTTAGTTCAATGACCATGAAAGCTGTGGGGCGTGCTGCAGGTAAAATGGTTGATGAAGTTAGACGTCAGTTCAAGGAGATTCCCGGAATTATGGAGCGTAAGAGTAAGCCTGATTATGCCCGTTGTGTGGAAATATCAACCAAGGGCGCTCAGCGCGAAATGATTCTTCCTTCATTGCTTGCCATTGCCGTTCCTGTTGTTGTGGGACTTATTTTTGGCGTTCCCGGAGTGGTTGGTTTGCTGGCAGGAGGACTAACAGCCGGCTTTACGCTTGCTGTTATGCTCAACAATGCAGGGGGTGCCTGGGACAATGCTAAAAAATATATTGAAAAAGGAAATTTTGGAGGTAAGAACAGCGAAGCACACCACGCCGGTGTTGTTGGTGATACTGTTGGAGACCCCTTTAAGGATACTTCCGGCCCTTCTCTAAACATTCTCATCAAATTGATGACCATGGTTTCTGTGGTAATGGCTGGTCTTACTGTGGCTTTCTCTATTTTTTAATAAAAATATTAAACCATATAAGGCATTTAAGATTTATAATTGTCCTGTTGGTTTTAAAGGAATGTTACAGAAATTATTTCTGATATAAATAAAAAGGTACATCTTTGGGTGTACCTTTTTTCATGGAAAAAAAATGACCTACTTCGAAGACATACTCAAGGCCCGTGAGCGCATAGCTCCCTTCATCACGCGTACTTCGGTGATTACCAGCGATTCGCTCAACCGGATGCTGGATGCAGAGATCTGGTTTAAGCTGGAGAATCAGCAAAAGGCCGGGGCTTTTAAATTTAGGGGTGCAACCAATGCTGTGCAAAATCTCAGCGAAAAGGAAGCCCGTAAGGGAGTGGCCACCCACTCTTCAGGTAACCATGCTGCTGCACTTGCTCTGGCAGCTAAGAACCGGGGTATTCCGGCCTATATTGCGATGCCCGAAAATGCCCCCGAAGTGAAAGTGGAGAATGTTAAAAAATTTGGCGGTCAAATCACTTTTTGTAAACCTATTCTTCAGGCACGGGAAGATACACTGTATGAAGTTACTGCTAAAACCGGAGCTGTTTTTATTCCACCCTACGATTGTTATGATGTAATTTGCGGACAGGGAACGGCAGCAATGGAGCTCATTGAGGAAGCCGGTCTTTTTGATGTCCTGATGACTCCTGTGGGAGGGGGCGGATTGCTTAGTGGGAGTGCGATTGCCACAAAAAATATATCTCCGGAGACACTCGTTATTGCCGGAGAACCATTGGAGGCTGATGATGCCTGCCGATCATTGAAAGCGGGGAAAATAATTCCGTCAGACAATCCGAAGACCATTGCCGACGGGTTGAAAACTTCTTTGGGGAAAATCAACTTTGAGATAATTTCTCAGTATGTGGATGAAATTCTTACCGCAAGGGAATATTCTATCAGAGCTGCAATGGTTTTACTGCGCAAACAGGGAGGTATTCTTGCTGAGCCATCTTCGGCAGTGCCTTTGGCAGCCATCACCGAAAACAGAGAAATGTTCAGAGGGAAAAAGATTGGGATGATTATCAGTGGTGGAAATATCACGGAAACCTTGTTTCGGAAACTCACGAAGGGGTTGTAACAAATTTAACTGGCAGTTAATAATATCAGGTTCATCCTGTGCTATGCCTTAAAGAAGTGGACTGAAGAGGCGTGCAAAGGATTCTTTCACTTTTTCTACAGGTGACCTGTCAACCCACTCAGGCAGCAATACTATTTCACTGTCTGCCTGATCCTGAAGAAATGTCTTTTTCATTTCTATCGCCGTGGGTTTGTCATAGATGAAAGCGGTGGCTTCAAAATTTTGTTCAAAACTTCGAAAATCCATATTGGCCGAGCCTACAATACTGATTCGGTCATCCGAAACCAGTGTCTTGCAATGTAAAAATCCTTTTTGATAGAAATGTATCTCAACACCGGCCTCCAGCATTTCTCTAATGTAAGAGCGGGAGCAGAGCAGTGTGATAAAGGCATCGCTTTTTTCAGGGATGATAATGCGTACATCCACACCGCTGAGCGCTGCTATTTTCAGTGCAAGCAGCACCCCTTCACTGGGCATGAAATAGGGCGTGGCGATAAAGACGTAATCTTTGGCGGTAACGATGGTCTGGAAGATGCCCATCATAATTCCGGGCCAGTCGGAGTCCGGGCCACTGGCAACAATCTGTATTACTTTGTTGCTGACCGGTTTGTTTTGGGGAAAATATTTGGGATCCGACAGTTCTGTCTGGCTCACAAAATACCAGTCAATCAGAAATACACTTTGCAGGCTGTTTACCGCATCACCCTCAATCAAAATATGGGTGTCGCGCCAGATTCCGTAAGAGTCGATATCTCCATCCTTATATCGGTCGGCGATGTTGTAGCCTCCAATGAAACCCACATGACCGTCTATTACAACGATTTTTCGGTGATTTCGGTAATTAACTTTACTGGTGAACAACGGAAAGTGTACCTGTAAAAAGCTATAAACTTCAATTCCTGCATTCCGCATCTCTTCAAAGAACGGTCTTTTCAACTCCCAGCTGCCTACATCATCTACAATGAGTCTGACTTCGATGCCGCGGCGGGCCTTGTCTTTCAAAATTTCTTTAACCTGATTGCCAATTTTATCTTCGGCAAATATGTAATACTGCAAATGGATAAAGTGTTCTGCTTTTTTCAGTTCCCGGATAAGGGCTTCAAATTTATCTGTGCCGTTGTGCAGAAAGGTTACCTCATTCCCGGTGGTTACCACCGCACTGCTATTGTTGAGCAATAATCGCACAATTCCGGTTGGCTCACGGGCGATATCATCCCCCCCCATACTGCCATCAGCCAGTTGGGTGATTTGTGAATGAGCAAGATAATTGATTCGGTGGTGGTTGCGCAGACCTTTACGGGCAATTATTTTTTCTTTGCGAAAGTTCTGACCAAAAAAAATGTATAAAATGAAACCCAATCCAGGAAGCATCAGGAGCACCAAAACCCAGGAGATGGTTTTCAACGGACTGCGGTTCTCAAGCACAATCAGAATAACCACCACCAGAATGCTGACCGCGTATCCTGCCAGAATAAAAGGCAAAATGTTGTTGGCAAAAAAGGAGTTCAACAGATTAATTATTTACAATTCATTCAACAGATATTATTTATACGTCTGCTTAGGCTCTTTGGTTATGTCACAAAATGGGTTTTTTTATGTTTTCATAAGTGGTGGCTCGGTTTCGTCTCTGCCCTTGGCTTTCAACGAGTCCGGCACTCCTGCTTCCGTCTGTTTTTGGGCTCCTGAGAGCTACGAGCCATGAGCTAATAGCTAACCCATTTTTTCTTATATGCTTCAAAACCTTTTATCTAACCTAAGATAACGTTTTGTTTCGGTAAATAAACAAACGGCTGTTGCCAAACTTTTCCCATGCATCAGGTTTTTGCCTGATTTTCGGTGCTTCAATTCCCGAAATAAACCATTTTTCACCGACAAATACGCGTGCTTCGTCCCACAAACCGGCATCAGTAAAAGCATTGAGCAATATCCCGCCGCCTTCGACCATGACTGATTGAATGCCTCTTTGATAAAGTTCTTCCAGGACAGCCAATAATGGATTTTCACTGTCGGTTAGATAAACGGTCTCAACATTTTCAGAAACCGGGGTGCCTTCTTCTGAAAATACCAGAGTAGGAGTCTTTCCGTTGAAAAGGGTGAGTGTATGCGGTAATTTTCCAAAGCGGTCCAGTACAAGACGCAACGGATGAGGGCCCGACCAGTTACGGACAGTCAGCGATGGATTGTCTTTGAGCGCAGTGACTGTTCCAACCAGGATGGATGGCTCAGTGCTACGCCACTTGTGTACCATTCGTCGCGCCCATTCGTCGGTAATCCAGGTTGGACGGGTTTCGTCCAAAACTGTACGGTCAATGTCCAGATAGCCGTCTCGCGTCTGAGCCCATTTTAGTAAAATATAGGGACGTTTTTGTTCGTGAAAAGTAAAGAACCGACGGTTGAGCTCCCGGGCTTCCTGTCCCAGCACTCCTATAGTTACGTCCACTCCGGACGATCGAAGCATCTCAATGCCGCGGCCTGCAACTTTGGAAAAGGTATCGGTGCAGCCTATCACTACACGTGGAATTTTTTTCTGACGGATGAGCAGGGAACAGGGCGGCGTTTTTCCGTAGTGGGCACAAGGCTCAAGATTAACATACAAAGTTGCGTCGCGGAGTAAGGATTTATCCTTAACAGAATTGATGGCATTCACTTCGGCATGGGACTCTCCGGCTTTCCGGTGATATCCTTCTCCGATAATTTTTCCGTTATGCACAATGACACTCCCAACCATGGGATTGGGATAGGTATTGCCTTCCGCTTTTTTTGCCAGGTCTATGCATCGCTGCATATATATTTTGTCTTGGCTTTGTGCTTTCATGTTTCTATTTTTACATTTTCAAACCAGTAATCATGCAACCAACCGTAAAAGATACCATCCGTCAATTCAGAGAAGAACTTTCACAAATTTACAACGTGCATGAAGCCTTTCAGTTTGTCTGGCTCATCTTTGATCACCTTCACGGCTGGTCAAAAACCGATATGATGCTTCGTGATGATACAAAATTAACCGTTTCTGACCACTTATTTGTTCAAAAGGCGTTGGAAAGATTAAAAATCCACGAGCCTATTCAATATATTCTGGGAGAAACGGAGTTTTTTGGGCTCCCTTTTGAAGTCAATTCGTCAGTTTTAGTGCCCCGTCCCGAAACGGAGGAGTTGGTGGAATGGATAATAGAAAGTGTAAAGCCGGGCAAGACGGTACGTATTCTTGATATTGGTACCGGCAGCGGATGTATTGCTATTGCTCTTGCCAAACACCTGTCCGGGGCTTCTGTTACAGCTTGGGATGTTTCACCCGAAGCATTGGAGGTTGCTAAAAAAAATGCGGGTAGAAATGAGGTGTCTGTTTCTTTTGAGCAAAAAGATGTATTACAGGTTACTGCGGAAGAAATGGAACAATTCGACATTTTCGTGAGTAATCCTCCTTATGTCCGGGACTCGGAAAAGGAGTTGATGAAAGAAAATGTGCTGAACTATGAACCCCATCTGGCACTTTTTGTGGAAGACAGCGACCCTTTGCTGTTTTATCGGAAAATAACGGAGCTGGCCGCAAAAAGTTTGGCCGTCAATGGATTGTTGTTCTTTGAAATCAATCGTGACATGGGACAGAAAACATTGAGACTTCTCGCCGAAATAGGGTTTCGTGAAATGGAACTTCGAAAAGATTTGTCAGGAAATTCCCGTATGCTCAAAGCTTGTGGCCCTGCCTGAAATCTCCAGAAATGCATTGGAAGCATCAATCATGTCTTCCATGAACCGGTTAAATTGTTGGGACAACTCTTCATAATGATTTTCCAGTTGCTTTAAAGCAAAATCAGTATGGTCGGGAAGAGATGAATTTGCCGACATGATTCGTAATGTTCGTTCCACTCCTTCAAATGACTGATAGTTTTCCAGGCGCCGGCTTTTTATCAGAAAAGGTAAAAATTGTTTTACTCTGGGGGGCAAAACGAAATAATGCCGCATTAGAGTCAGGTGGGCTTTGTTCACGAAATGTTCCAGTGATTGGCCGGAATACCTGTTCCAGTGAACAGCCAAAAGGTGATCGTAGATAATGTCTCCAACTACACCGGCATATCGACGATAACCATCTCTGAAAATACCGGCACTTTCGCGAAATACCGGATGGGCATCAGTATATGAATCGATATGCCTGTGTAAAAGAATTCCTGTCTGCACACCACTCGAGTAGCGTGTGTATCGGCGTCCTTTCACATGGTCGCCAATAAAGTTACCAACCATTACCCGGGGATCGTCATTCGATAAGTATAAGTGTGCGAGATAGTTCATGTTTCTTCAACAGTACAGTAGGACTTTTGTTTTTAATTTGGAAAATAGTGGCTTGTTCAGGAATGATTTGACGTCGTGTTCCTTAGGTGTGATGTTTCTATGGCTTAATTATTTTACTTTTGAGCCCGAACCACAATTAAATAGAGAGAATTTTTGTTATTTCTAGTAATTGGGGATTTAGTTGTTTTTTATTTTTAATGGCTTCTCCAAAGGGTGTTAGTACAACTTTGTTGTTGGCCAAACCTACCATCACATCTTTCTGTTCGTTGCGCAACGATTCAATGGCTGAAACGCCTAGCCTGCTGGCAATAACACGGTCGAAAGCCGATGGTGATCCCCCCCGCTGAATATGTCCCAGGATAGTTACCCGCACATCGTATTCGGGATGATCTTTTCCAACCTGTTCGGCAATTTTTAGAGCTCCTCCAATTTCATCTCCTTCCGATACCAGAACAATACTACTGGTTTTCTTTTTACTAAAACCTGTTTGCAGAAAAAGTTCCAGCTGATCGAAATTGGTTTTGATTTCGGGAACCAAAATGGCCTCGGCGCCGGATGCAATGCCACTTCGTAGTGCTAAAAAGCCGGCATCCCTACCCATTACCTCAATGAAGAACAGCCGACTATGGGCGGTTGCAGTGTCCCGGATTTTGTCCACAGCCTCTATCACTGTGTTCAGTGCCGTGTCGTACCCTATGGTGTAATCCGTACCAAAAAGGTCGTTGTCAATGGTTCCTGGGATTCCCACAATCGGCAAATTGTTCTCTTCGCCAAAAATGCGCGCTCCGGTAAAAGTGCCGTCTCCGCCGATTACTACCAATGCGTCAATTCCTCGGGTCTTTAGGTTTTTAAGCGCTTTTTTGCGACCTTCTTCTGTTCTGAAATCCATGCTACGAGCCGACTTGAGCATAGTGCCTCCTAAATGGATGATGTTACTTACTGAATTGGACTGCAACTCTTCCATGTCGTCATCAATCATCCCCTGGTAACCACGCTTTATGCCGAAAACCTTCAGGTTGTAATAGATGCAGCCTCGCACGACTGCGCGAATGGCTGCATTCATCCCGGGGGCATCGCCCCCTGAGGTTAATACGCCTACAGTTTTTATGGAATTCATAATTTCGTAATTTTAATTATTTAAAACGTTCTGATTTTTTCCGCCACTTTCTCCATCAACCATACAGGGGTTGAAGTAGCTCCACATACTCCTGTGCTTTTGGGGCCGGAGGCAAACCACAAGGGTTGTAAATCATCGGGACTGTTGATGAAATGTGTCTGAGGGTTGATGGCAAAACAGGCCTGATAAAGCGATCGGGCATTGCTGCTTTTGGCGCCACCCACAAAAATCACCACTTCGTGTTTGCGGGCAAATTCTTGTAAATGAGGGGTGCGGTTGGATACCTGACGACAAATCGTATCGTTAATTTTTACTTCAACATCCCCCAGAGCTCTTCGTTTTATGGCTTCAGCTATTAATTTAAAGACCTCAGGACTTTTGGTGGTTTGCGAAAACAAAACTACCGGTTTGTTCGGGTCAAGAAGCCTTACATCTTCCTCTTTCTCCAGAATGATGGCCTCATGGTTGGTTTGCCCCGAGAGTCCTTTAACTTCTGCATGTCCAATTTTCCCGTAAATGGCAATTTGACCGTTTTTCTCTTTCATTTCCTCGTATGCGGCACGTACTTTCTGTTGTAATTTTAGCACCACCGGACAAGTGGCATCTATCAGTTTCAGA
The DNA here is from genome assembly GCF_016278715.1 of Marinilabilia sp. Lineage (GTDB taxonomy): Bacteria > Bacteroidota > Bacteroidia > Bacteroidales > Marinilabiliaceae > Marinilabilia. Next base: position 16,826 of record NZ_JADQBH010000149.1, read on the forward strand.
CCATTTTTCCTGATTTTCTGATACGATTCGGGCGGCTCTCCATGGGCCCTGAAAAAAACTGTCCCTTCCTTCATCTTCTCCAAATCTTTGTGGTCGATGGTTTGCATCCCTTTTTTGCTGAGGCGACCCACCTCCAGGTCATTGTGGACTATGTCGCCCAGAGAATAAATGGTGCCGTTGCTGCCAATCTCTTCTTCTGCTTTTGAAATAGCGCGCACTACCCCGAAACAAAATCCCGATTTGTCATCTATCTCAACGTGGAGAGGTTGTTCGTTCTTTGTGTTTGCAGAAGGATCCATGAAAGTAGAATGTTTCTAAAGATGATTGGTTCAGAAAAAAATATTTTGGAGAATTGGGTTGAAGTAGTTCTCAACTTATTTTTATTTCAAGTTCTGTAAACTGCTTCAAAACTGACTCCCATTTCTGTAAGTTCGTCAAGTATCCAGTCGAGTTGCTCCTTTTGGGAAAGATGGCTGTTGTCCAGCACTACTGCATCCGCTGCCTGTTTGAGCGGACTTTCCTTGCGAGTGCTGTCCATCTGGTCTCGGTCTTTTACATTTTTCAGAACCTCCTTGAACGATGGGTTTTGACCTTTGGCTTTCATCTCGTTGAATCGACGTTGCGCTCTGATTTCAGGTTCAGCGGTCATGAAAATTTTCAAGTCTGCATTTGGAAAAACTACGGTACCTATGTCGCGCCCGTCAAGTACCACACCCCCTTTTTCTCCCATTAATTGTTGCAGTTCCACCAATCTCTTTCTTATAAACCCCAGTGCACTAACCTGGCTCACGTTGTTGCTTACTTCAAGGTTTCTGATCTCTTCCTCTACCTTCTTGCCATTGAGCCAAGTGTCGTTGGTTCCTTTGTTCAGATTTGTGCGAAAGCGGATGTCAATTTCATCAAGTGAAGCTTTTAAGCCTTCTTCATCAATTTTCCCATCCGCAATAAGGTTGTTCTGGAGTGCATATAGCGTAACAGCCCTGTACATCGCCCCTGTGTCGATGTAGGCAATCTTCAGCAGCCGGGCCAAGTCTTTGGACACTGTACTTTTACCACAGGATGAATGCCCGTCGATGGCAATTATCAGGTCGTGAATATTTTTATTCATAATTTATTTTTAGAAGTGCCTTACAAAGATAGTGATAATGAGAAGAAATTAAGGCCGAGCTCCCGGTCGAAGACTCTCAACCCAAAACTCAAAACTCCGAGATATTCGTAGTAATCGAGAAATGATTGGAGGAGGAAGCCAGATGATACCTTGCCGAACTGTAGGCGAAATGGAATTTATAGACTCTGAAGCCAAATCCCCAGGAGTAGCCTGTCGTTGAGACTTTTGAATCGACTTTTAGTTCCTGACGGCGTCGGGGATTCAATCCGGCAGCCACATAAAAATTCCTGGATGGAAGAAACTCTACGCCAAAAACAAGGTGTCGCAGTAGCTGGTCTCCAAAACCAGCATTGGCACTTTCGGGCTGTGGAACGTTGATTCCGTAGTCGTTTTCAGGTACTTCATAATCCAGCGAGCCGGAAAGTAAGTCGCGGGCGGTTAGGGAAAACCGGAATGGAGCATGGGCCAGTTGTGTGGAAAATCCCACCTGCAAGTCGGGAGGCAGTGATTCTGCTGACGCTGCGCCGTAGGAGCTGATTTGTCGGCCGGCGTTTCTCAGCAATGCACCGGCATGAAACCGCCCGTTGGGATGATTGTAATGCACGCCCGCATCGAATGCTAACCCCCAGGAATTATAGGTCTCGATGGTGCTGAAAACCGGCTTGAAGGTTAGCCCGGCAGTCAGTCGGGGAGATAATTTTTTTGAATAGCCCAGAAAAACAACCGTTTCTGAAGCACCGAAACTTCCCTGAGTTTCTCCGTTCTCATCAGCCATAATTATATCTCCATATCCCAAATGATTGATGCCGCCAAAGAAAGTTCCCGTTCCGGGCAGGTTGTAGGCAAAACTTCCATAACCGTAATTAATGTCTGCGATATAGGGAGAGAAACCAAGCGATACATTTTTATGAAGTGAAGAATCGGCCAGAGCAGGATTGAATAAAGCCAGCGATGGGTCATTGTCGGAAAGAGCTACCTGGTGTCCTCCCAGAGCATTCATCCGGGCCGAGGGCGTCAGATGCAAAATTCCGAACAAGGACTCCCCGCCCTGCTGGGCAGAAATAGAGCCGGATATCAGTAAAAAAGTGAAAACAGAGGATAATATTTTAAGTCCCATTGGCTGATATATCTGGTATGCTCAAAAAACAAACGGCTTGAACAATTGGTTTATTGTCAGCAAAATTAGAATAAATCGGAGAAATTGGGATAAAATAAGGAATTCAGGTTAAAGACTTCCTTTTAGCCTTTCCACAATCTCCAGAACAGCAGGACAAACCAGGGTATTGCGCCAGGTGAGTTTCAATATCTGATGAAAACGTGCCCGGTCGGTATGTGGATATTCTCTGCAGGCCCGGGGACGAACTTCGTAAATCGTGCAGTAATTGTCGGGCATCAGAAAGGGACAAGGGGTTTCACGAAACACATAATCGCCGTCGTCATCCAGGTGAAGATATTGCTCTATCATCAGTGACGGCTTCATCTTCAGGTGCTTTGCGATGCGGTCAATGTCTCGGTCAATGACAATGGGACTGGTGGTTTTGCAGCAGTTGGCACACTTCAGACAGTCAGTGTGATCGAAAGCGTCGTGGTGTAGTTGATGAACTACATCATCCAGATTTTTTTGTTTCCGGCGATGCAGTTTCTCCAGTAACGCTTTGTTAGCCCTGGAGCGGTTTTGAGATTCCTCTTTGAATTTTTCTAAATCCATGATTTTCCTTATGTGCCTTGGGATTGTGCCGAGATCACTTGCCGCTTTAAACTTGTTCTTTTGCCCTTTAACTTTCTTGAAAATCCATCAAACAGCTCGCTATTCGCAGTATTTTTAAGTCGGTAAAGAGCAAAATAACTTCGTTAAATCTGTGATTTTATTTCATTACAAACCCTTAAATGTTTTTAAATCTGCAAATATTAAAAGATTTTTTGTAAAACAAGTTGTCCTTTTTATCTTAGTGCTGAATATTAAACATCTAACCTATTTTTATGAAAACCTACCGAATTTTCCTGTTAACATCAATCGGCGCATTGTTTTTAGGAGTGGCATTTTTCTTGTCGATTTTGTGGATTACTTATGGCTGGGAGGAAGCCACAGACTCTTTTGATAGTATGATAATAGCCGTTGCAATTACGGCTGTTGTGATCTCTTTTTTTTACAGGAGAAAATTAAAATATCTTGATTCCGATGAAAGAACACCTCCCGTTTTTAAGGACACCAGTCACCGAGAGGTTGGCATTGATGCCGATCGTTTTGACTTCGAACAATTTCTGCAGTTGGCAGGTGAGAACCATATTATTACCGGCAAGGGAGAAAATACATTGAAATTGAGACGAAAATTTACTATGTTGTCTTGGGGCGCCGGCGCTTTTTTAAAATATGATAAGGACAACAGCAAAATTGATATTCACTATTTTCCGATATCGGGCTATACGAGTTATGGTTCAAGGGCTGTTAGGAAGATGGATAAGGTTGTTGAGGAATTGATTCGCCGCTCTTTAAAGTCGTAGAAAACGTCTAAAATACTTCCTAATGTTTCCTGATTTGCCGAATTTACTGTAATTTTGTGAAAGACGGGCCCGGTATTTGTGATGGGTGAGTTCGTCCTTTTAAACGGAATCAGGGAATGTTAAAACAGAGTTTACAACAGAAATTACTGCAAAAGCTTTCACCTCTTCAAATTCAGGTGATTAAGCTTTTAGAAATTCCTACTACTCAGCTGGAGCAGCGAATTAAAGAGGAGATGGAAGAAAACCCTGTGCTTGAACTTGAGCGTGATTCTCATGACCCTGATGAAGAAGATACCAGTACCGAAACAGACAGCGAAAAAGATGAGATGTCTATTGATGCCTATATTCAGAATGAAGATATTCCGGCATATAAGTTAAGCTCCCGCAACTTTTCAAAAGACGATAAGCAGGAAGATGTACCTTTTTCGTCGGGTACAACTTTTCATGAACACCTTGTGAGTCAGATGGGTCTGAGAATTATGAATGAACGTGAGGCCCTGATTGCTGAATATATCATTGGAAACATTGATGAAGACGGCTACCTTAGAAGAGAAGTGGATGAGGTGATTGATGATTTGGCTTTTGCCCAAAATGTGGAGGTGGATGAAAAGGAGGCACTGGATGTTTTGCGCATGGTTCAGGATTTTGATCCTCCCGGAGTCGGTGCACGCGACCTGAGAGAATGTCTGCTTTTGCAACTCGACCGCAAAAACCATGACGACCCAATGGTGGCGAAAGCCCATCATCTGATAAAGCATCATTTCGATGAGTTTACACGGAAACATTACGATAAAATTGAGAAGCGGATGCACCTGGAAGACGGGGAACTCAAGGATATTCTGGAAGAGGTGCTGCATCTTAATCCCAAGCCGGGAAGTTCATACAGCAATCCGGTAACCAAAACGGTTCAGCATATTATTCCCGATTTTATTCTGGATGTGGAAGACGGCAAACCCAACTTGTCATTGAACAACCGGAATGTACCCGAACTGCGGATCAGC
>NZ_JADQBH010000146.1 GCF_016278715.1 Marinilabilia sp.
CATTTTGTACTATCCACGCTTATATTCTGTTTTTCTCTCCTGATTTCAGGGGCCCAAAACAACATTACCCAAATAGGTTTTGTAAACCCTACAGTTCGCAACATCGAGAAGATTGTTTATTTCAAAGAACACGGTGTCTTCTTGTTCGACAGTCTTTTGATGACCGGCTACTTTCATGCAGCCAACTCTGCTGAAATTGAAAAATCAGAACAATACCTCGCTGACCAACACATTGATTACATCAAAATTAAAACAATTCAGGGCAAAGTGTCAACAGACAGTTTATTCGTGCCCAATAAATGGAGCCGCCGGTTCGAAGAAATCTTAAATACTTCCGATGGATTAATATTCTTCGGAGGAGATGATATTCCACCTGCCATTTATGGAGAAAAAACTTTCATCACAACAGAAATAATTGAACGTGTCCGCAATTGGGAAATTTCCTTTATGTTTCATCTAATTGGAGGCAGTCAAAACCAAAAAGTTGCTCCATTATTACAACAAAATTCTGACTTCCCAATTATGGGTATTTGTCTGGGGATGCAGATCATGAATGTCGCTGCAGGAGGCTCTCTTTATCAAGACATTCCTGCACAATTGTACGGGGTAGAATTTTGCGAAGAAATTGCCACCATGCCGACCCATCAACAACACAAAAACTATTTATACGGAATTAATAATAACGACAACAAAACCTCATATATAGCCTTTCACCCCATTTCCATTGCTCCAAAAAGCTTCCTGAAAGCATTAGACTATTCTGATGAAATCTGTGTGCCTAGCGTACATCATCAGGCGGTAAAAAAGTTGGGAATGAACCTGAAAGAAACAGCCACTTCAAAAGACGGTAAAGTGGTGGAAGCCATTGAGCATATTGAATTCAAGAATGTTTACGGGATTCAGTTTCACATTGATTTTCCTGGGTTGTTTGCACCGGATAAGAAATATCAGATTACTCCGGATAAGGTCTTCATCCCATCAGAAAAGGAGAAGATATTTTATAAATCCATATGGAAAGACTTTAGCAACCGGGTTCGCGCTTCGCAATCAAGATGATGCCGGTTCTCTTTCGGGATAAAAAGAATCAGCAATACTGTAATTGTGGTCTTCGTGCAACTGTCGGGCAATATCCGGCATGGATGACGGCGCAATGAACCCATTCAACAAGGCATGGCGGGCAGCATCTTCCGTATTGTCAATCAACAACATAGGAACACCGACCTTTTCCATCTCCTTTGTAATTTCAAGGGTCTGCCTGTTTTTATGAGCCTTTCCAATGCATCGGATATAGACTGCTTTAACACGTCCCGGACATTCGCGAACCGCCTGAAGATAAAGAGACGGGTCGCGTTGACCACTGTCGCCAATCAACACGAAATCCAACTCCGGAAAGAAAGAAAACAAAAATCGAATTTTTTCCAGTTTGTGCTCGTGATCTCCACCTCCCGACTTCCAAAACTGAAAAATGCTATGTTCCATTTCCTGAAGCAAAAGCGGACCAGCAGGAATCTTCCGAAATTCAAAAAAATCGACCAGCAGGTCATACAGATTCCACTCACTACTGGAAACATAAAAAACCGGATTAGGGTGTTTCTGACCTTCAGCCCCCTTGCGAAGCGCCCTGTAAAATGCACCCACTCCCTCGAACGGAACACGTGTTCGGGCATTTTTAAAGAGCATCAGTTTGAGCTTTTTCAAGGTCTTGGTAGAGTGAGAAACCATCACAGTATCATCAATATCTGAAACAACTCCTAACGGAAGCTTCCCCGAAACCATCAGAATCTGTCCGGTTGCGATTATTTCCCCCTGATTTTCCACCACCTCATCCAGCAACTCAAAACAAACTTCCTCAAAATGGTTATTGGCTGGAATCTGCTCCTCAAACCGAAAAGAGCAATGGAAAATTCCAAGTTCGTTGGTCTCTACTACTTCTGATTTGCCATTAAAACTCACTTTAACCCGAACCCCGCCAATTTCATCACTCACATAGCGTTTAAACATGGCCAGCATATTGGTTCCGAGATTTTGTCCGGGCTTTGGTTTATCCAAACCCTTATCTTCCATCACGTTACCAGAAATATAAACATCATGACCATTGCTGAACCCCATATAAGGTTCAATAGTGGGAACACCCAACCAGCCAAGACGTTTCTTTATCCAAAGACGAGCCCGTCTAAACGGACTGCCAGCTTTTCGAAGAATATACCGGAAAGTTTTGGTTATAATGGGCATCTGAAGATTTGTTTTTTTATATTTAAAGAACCGAAAGCGATTAATGTTTAATCAAATTTAACCATTCCTTTAGAGAAAGCGATATGACCAACTCTGAAAACAGAAATATCTTATTCGTCATTAACCCCATTTCAGGAAACAATCAAAAAACTAATGTAACCGCTCAAATTGAGCGCATTTGTAATAAATATTCATTATTTCCCGAGTTTATAGAAACGACGGGAGAAAATGACAAAGAAAAAATTGCTAATGCCTTACAAAGTCAGAACCCTGAAACCGCTGTTGCTGTAGGTGGTGATGGAACAGTAAACCTGGTGGCCTCCCTGCTGATTGGCTCTGATATAAAACTTGGCATCATTCCCACCGGCTCAGCAAACGGAATGGCTTTTGAACTCAATATCCCATCAAATCTGGAACAAGCAATGGCGGTGATAGCCCGCGATGTGTCCCGCCCCATCGACCTGTTGAAAATCAACCGCGAGTACCTGGCCATTCACCTAAGCGACCTGGGGATGAATGCCAGAATCATAAAGCGTTTCGACCAGGAAAAAATCAGAGGACTCTATGGTTATGCCCGACAGTTTTTTAAAGAGCTAAAATCGCCTTCGCATTTTAAGTGCATCGTCGATTGCGAAGGAAAGAAGAGACGCAAATACAAGGCTGTAATGATTGTGATGACCAATACCCATTTCTTTGGAACAGGCGCCGTTGTAAATCCAACGGGAAAATTAGATGACGCAAAGTTTGAAATTGTCGTGATCAAGCCATACCCATGGTATTACATTTTCCACATGGTTTTTGCATTCTTCACAGGCAATATCCACCGGCTCAGACACATCAGAACCCTTTCGTGCCAACGGGCCACTTTAAAGATGAAACCTGCACCAGATCTACAGGTGGATGGAGAACCCGTCGGAAAACTCAAACAACTGGAAGTGGAGGTAATTCCGGCTGCCATTCACATTATATACAATCATCAGGAAAATCACTTCTTTGTGAAATCCTAAGTTTTCAATATCCCAAGGCAATATTGATAATTTTTTTTTACTATTGTCCGGAAAAACTATTATTTTGAAAGAAGATTGCTTCGCTCTGCTCGCAATGACTCTGTCTTAAAGTGTTTAGCAGGGTTGATAGGGGTTGATTTTCGGCAAAGCCGAAGATCAACCCCTACCAACCCTTAATATACTGCAAAGGCCTGTCATTGCGAACCAAGTGAAGCAATCTCAATTCTTTAACCGGACACCAATTTTTTTTTTATATATTTGATAAAACCGTTAAAACAAAATAAGATAAACACAATGACTGAAACTAATCCAAAGCCTGTTTTTGGCGACCAAAAAGATTTTTTTGAAGAACTGGAAGGAAGAAAACCTGCCCTGTTTTTGGATTACGATGGAACACTTACGCCGATTGTGAGTCGTCCGGAAGATGCCAAAATCAGCCCGAAAATGAAGGATTTGCTGGCTCAACTGGCAGAAAAATACACCGTAGCTGTAATCACCGGTCGCGATATGGATGATGTAAAAAAACTTGTAGGTCTGGATAATCTACTATACGCCGGAAGCCACGGATTCAGGATTTCAGGCCCCGACGGGCTTTACAGAGAGCACGAAAAAACCTCTGTTCTCTTGCCTGAACTAAGCATCATTGAAAAAGAATTAATGGAGCTTGAGCGGAAATACAAAGGTGTGCAAATCGACCGCAAACGATATGCCATCGGGGTGCATTACCGCAACGCCAAAGATGAGGAAATTGATGATATTCTGGCCGAATTTGAAAGGGTACTCGAAAACAACCCCGGCTACAAAAAGGGAACCGGCAAAAAAATTGTGGAGATAAAACCCGATCTCGACTGGCACAAAGGAAAAGCAGTTCTTTGGATTCTTCAGGAGCTTGGACTGGCAGATGATGAGTCTGTTCTACCCATTTACATTGGCGACGACGACACCGACGAAGATGCTTTCGAAGCGCTGGAAACAGATGGTATTGGCATCGGAATTATGGTAGAGCACAATGGGAAACCTACCCATGCATCTTACACCCTCAATGATGTGGATGAAGTGGCGGAGTTGTTTGCGAAACTTTAGTTTTGTTGAAATACAAAAGACACATAAGAAACAAAAACATCTGAAATGTTTTGTTTTCTTATGTGCCTTTTGTGTTTTATAAGTGTTCTAATCTTTACGGAAACTTTGGAAACTGCTTAAAATCAGGATCCCGCTTTTCCAAAAATGCTTTTCTACCCTCCTGTGCTTCTTCCATCAGGTAAAACATCAGGGTTGCATCGCCGGCCATCTCCATGATTCCTGTCTGTCCGTCCAGTTCGGCGTTTAATCCGCGTTTAATCATTCGCAAAGCCATAGGACTGCGTTGCAGCATGATTTTGCACCACTCCATGGTCTCTTCCTCCAGCCATTCGTGTGAAACAACCTTATTCACGAGCCCCATATTCTCGGCTTCTTCGGCTGAATACTGCTTGCACAAAAACCAAATTTCACGCGCTTTCTTTTGTCCCACGTGACGAGCCAGGTAAGACGAGCCAAATCCGGCATCAAAACTGCCAACCTTAGGCCCGCTTTGTCCGAAAATGGCCTTATCGCTTGCAACGGTTAAATCGCACACCACATGAAGCACATGACCGCCCCCAATGGCATAACCATTGACCATGGCAACCACAGGCTTGGGCAATGACCGAATACGTTTGTGTAAATCCAGCACATTGAGACGCGGCACTCCGTCCTCATCCAAATAACCGCCATGCCCCTTCACATTCTGGTCGCCTCCCGAACAAAAAGCTTTGTCTCCTGCGCCTGTCAAAACCACCACTCCTATATCCTGACGTTCGCGACAAATATCGAAAGCATCAATCATCTCTTTTACGGTCTGAGGACGAAAGGCATTATAGACCTTAGGCCGATTGATTGTGACTTTCCCTACTCCGTCACAAAACTCAAACTTAATGTCTTCGTACTCTTTGATGGTGCTCCAGTTATTTTGCATGATGTATTTATTTTGTTTATGAATATCTGCAAACATATTTAATACTAGCAACGATTGAGATTACTTTCCCGAAACCGGGACAGGCTGTTTCACTCGTAATGAGCTCACTCCTCCCATAAATACCATTCAAACGCTTGTCACTTCGAATGTAGTGGAGCAATCTTTTTTCTTAACCTGAAAACCAATCATTCAGCTATTTATCCTTAAAGTTTTAAAATAACTTCTTAAAATCTCACCGTTCTCTTCACCGGGAGTAAAAACCTCCAGCAATGCAGGGCTTCCTTTGTCGTTCCAAAAATGGTTTAGAATCTGAGTCAGCTCATTCTCATTTCCGGCAGCATAGTACTGCAACCCATAAGTTTCAGCAATTCCCCGGCATTGATGTGCTCTCTTAGCCTCGAAGAAATCTTCTAACTGAGGGGATTCTGATGGCCCCGGAATAAAACGGAAAATCCCACCACCCCCGTTATTGATTACTATCACACGGAAAGAATCCGGAAGATATTTATTCCATAAACCATTGGAATCGTAAAAGAACGCCAAATCGCCCGTTATCAGGGTTACCGGTTGCGACCCGGCTATTGAAGCACCAACTGCAGTACTCAAACACCCATCAATGCCACTGGTGCCCCGATTGGCATAGAAAGAAGCCTCCTTGGGCCACTCAAACAGCTGCCCGTAACGCACAGGAGTACTGTTTGAAAAGTGAACCTCCTGATTCTCCGGCATCAGCTCCGATAATATACCAAAGACTTTCAGGTCGCACCAGGTCACATTTTCCAAAAAGTTTTGGTGACGATCGCGGGTAATAGTTTTTGCTCCTTCCCAACTTTGCTGATAGAAGTCCGCAAAAGAATCCAATCGCTCAAAAAGCAAGGCGAGAATTTGCACCGCATTCCCGACAACCTGACGAGTTAAGCATTGATATGTATCAATTAACACCTCCTGGTTGGAAAAATGCCAATGCAGTTGAGAAGGACTATTTCTTATTCGTTGCTTTATCTTTTTTGAAAGAACCGGAGTATCCAGGGTAATTAATACCTCCGGCACAAAGGCTTGATCACTGCCCGAAAATCCTTCCAGCACGCGGTCTGTGTTTTCAAAGACACCCGGTTCATCAATATTCGAGAGGTTTTCGGTCATGACGACCACTCCTTTTGCTACCAAGGCCCTTACCAACTTAGTTAGGGCTGCATCAGGTGATGTGGCCCCGATTATCAGCATCACTTTTTGATGACCGCTGATTTCTTCCTGCAAAAGAGTGAGTAACGCTTCACTAACAGTTTGGTCTTCGGAGCGCTGAACCACAGGAGACGAAGGAACGGAATCCATTGGGACTGTATTGTAAAGCGGCTCTCTGAAAGGAACATTGATGTGCACAGGCCCATTAACAATTCCCAATGCACGATGAAAAGCCTCATTGAGCATCCGATTGACAAGCAATGCATCGCCATCAGCCGGTTCTTCTGTCGGAAGCTGGCACTCATAACGCACAAAATTCCCGAATATTCCGGGCTGTCGAATGGTTTGTCCATCAGCCTGATCAACAAATTCTGGTGGCCGATCTGAAGTGATGGCAATCAACGGAATCTGCTGATAATAAGCTTCTGCCAACGCTGGGGCATAGTTCAAAGCAGCTGTTCCACTGGTACAGGCCATCACCACCGGCTCGCCGGTTTTCCGGGCCAGTCCCAAAGCAAAATAGGCAGCTGAACGTTCATCCACAATGGTGTAACATCTGAACTTCCCACTCGCGGGAAAAGAGATAAGAAAAGGAGCGTTGCGAGAGCCGGGAGAAAGCACCACATGTCTTACCCCATAGGCAAAACAGTGCTCCAGAATATTTTTTACCACCGGTTTATCGGAGATGGATGGACTCATTGAAAAATTTTTGTTTTACTGATTTCAGTACTGACAGTAATGTCCTGGCCTTGAGCCGGGTTTCTTCCCATTCATTCTCTTCACGGGAACCCCTGGTAATGCCACCACCAAGATACAAAACTGCATTGTTCTGCCCTAATTGCATGGAACGGATATTCACAAAAAAACGAAAGCCCTCCTTGCTGACAGGCCCCAAAAAGCCACTGTAAAAACCGCGTTCAAACTTCTCGGCTTCAATAAGGACTTCCAAAGATTTCTCCTTGGGATACCCACCTACGGCAGGAGTTGGATGAAGTGAATCAATAAATTTACCTGGTTGTTTCCTGATTTTGTCATCCTTAAACTGGTAGGAAGTCCGCAGATGTACCATTGCCCCGGCCCTGACCGGCTCCGGCCCCGACTTCTTGTATTGATTGATTCCATAGCTGGAAAGAACCTCGTCCACAAAAACAGAAACAAGCCCCTGCTCTTCGAGTTCTTTCATATTCCAGTCCTCACTGTGCAGTTCCGTTTTCCGGGTTGCAGCCAATGCAACGGTACGGAAACTGTCAAAGGACTTTTCCAAAAACAACTCCGGACTGGCACCCATCCACCTGCCGGTTTCAGGGTGGTCTATGAAATAAACAAAAGCGTTGGGGTAAGTAATGCAAAGAAGCTCAAAAACTCCCGGCAAAATAGTTGAAGGCACATCATCAACATTCAGTTTCCTGGCCAATACCACTTTGTCCACCAGTTTCTTGTCCAAAGCCTGCTTAACCAGGGAAAAAGATTTCCCATAAAGTGTTCTGACCTCAGCAGATTCGGCCTCCATCTGAAACGGAGTATTGTCTTTTACAGATTTTGTAACTTCAAATGGTGCAGGTTTGTCTTCAGGCCACAAGGCAAAAAGTCCTTCCGATAACCTAAAGGGAGCGACAATAAAAGCTCCTTCAAAATTTTCGGTTGAAAACTCTTTCACATCAATCCGCTTAATATCACCCACCGAAAAAGCATGTCCCTGCTCTTCCCCGGGCATTCGCCAGGCTACAAAATTCCGGTTCCCGTTTATAAATGCGGAAACTGCTTTTTCTGCACTTTGTATGTAATCTTTATTATCCAAGTCGTCCTTTTTGGAGAGAAACGCAAAGATAACCAAAAAGGTTGAGTTTGGGTTCTGTGTTTTGAGTTCCGGGTTTTTGAGGTCGGGTTGTGGGCTGATTCCCCCTTCAGGGGGTTAGGGGGTGAGCGAAGGGAGTTCTGAGTTTCGGGTTTTGAGATGAGTCCTGATTTACTCCTTCCCCACTTCCTGAATTATCCCGGAAATGAAGCGAAATGGAGTATTGACAATGAATAGATTCACAACCCAAACCGGGATAGATCCACCTACATCGACCCAACCTGTAACGGTGATCTGGCTTTCATTCTGGTTTATACCTTCTTTAATCGTCCATTTTTCATTAAAATCTTCTATACGAACCGTGCCCGGATTCTTTGGAAGATATTCCGGCAAATCATTCGATTCAATAAAAATCCCATTCTGACCCTTCGTTACCAACATTTCCGTTACCATTTCACGGTTTTTAACCGGCCAGGGCATTTTTAAACGCATGTAGTTTATGTAACGCCGGTCTTTTTGATGCTCCAGAAATCTGATTGAGTCCACCGACTTCATATATTGTAAATTCTCCCTAAAATCAACAACCTGCCTGTAAACAACTTCCGGCTTTACTGAAATTTTGGTGACAACCTTATACATGTAAATGTGTGTATCCTCTTTTTCTTTAGTATAAACTTTTATACCATCCTCATTTTTTCTGAGCTGCCAACCATCTTCTCCGGCAGAAGCATTGGAAAAAGAAATGACAAAGAAAATAATCATTAACAGGCAAAAAGGTTTGTTCATAAGTTCAGATTTATTTTTAAACAATCTGAGCTGCAAATGAGTTCAATTCAGGGATAGCCTAAAAATCATGAAAAGTATTTACCAATCAGCGGGACACCAATAATACGCATACTGTTACATGACAGGCAGTTGCTTACCTGCCAATAGGCCTTAACAGTAATCATCGCCTGCCTGATTTACGAAAAGCCTTGCTTTTAGGGTTCTGTTTACCATCCTTGTTTATACCGGTTCTACCTTTTTTGTTATTGGATGAAAGTCCCGGTAAAGATTTTTGCGGGCCGGCTGTTTTTGAAATTGAAGTTTTTTTCTTTTTAACAGAGGGTTTTGAATTTGACTTTTTTTCTTCTAACCCGGATGAATCTTTAACCATGTCGTAAATGACCTTCATTTCGCTTTCGGTTAAATCTCTCCATGCGCCAACGGGCAAGCCTTTCAAATCTATATTCATAATTCGGACCCGTTCCAGTTTTTGTACATTATATCCAAAATGGCTACACATCCTACGTATCTGCCGGTTTAGTCCTTGTACCAAAATAATTCTGAACCTTTTTTCGCCTTCCTTTACCACCTTACACTTTTTAGTGGTAACACCCAGAATGGGAACGCCATTTGCCATGCCGGTGATCATTCTTGGGGTTAGAGGCTTATTTACCGTCACAACATATTCCTTTTCATGCTTATTTCCTGCCCGCAAAATCTTGTTTACAATATCACCATTGTTGGTTAAGAATATGAGTCCCTGCGAATCTTTATCCAATCGACCAATAGGGAAAAGCCGTTTGCTGTGATTTACAAACTGTACAATATTATTCGGCACTTTTCCTTCTGTTGTTGATGTTACTCCAACAGGTTTATTCAATGCAATAAAAACAATATCATCATCTTGCCTTGGTTCCATTTCTTTTCCATTGACACTTACTTTGTCACCTACCTTCACTTGATCGCCAATATTTGCTTTGCGTCCATTTAGAATTACAACTCCCTGTTCAATAAAACGGTCGGCTTCGCGCCTGGAACAAATCCCGCTTTCGCTAATAAATTTATTGATGCGTATGGAACTTCTTTCTTGCATGTATTAAAAGTTTGAATTTTTTCTTCTCAATATTTTCACTATTCGATTATATGTAATCTCCGAAATACTCCAGTTGTATCCATCAAAATCGGTTGTATTCGTAAATTGAACAACAACCGCATCAATGTCTTGGTGGTATTTGGCAATACTTTGATAACCAGGAACCAATCCAGAATGGTTGTATTTGTAAATTGAAGAATAGAGTTCCTGTTCCCCCGCATCAAGCAATGATCCATGGTTTAATGCCCTTACGAAAATGCCAACTTCTTCTGCTGTCGCCAACATGGAACCATAATCAATCGTCTTGATATCTTCATCAACGCCCTCGTAATAACCACTCATCACATCATCTATGTTGACATCATGAATCGAACTGAAAGTATTTTTGAGTCCAAGTGGGATTAGAACTTCCTCCTTAATGTATTGAAATTTACTGTAGCCCAACACTTTTTCGATAATTTTGGATATCAGTAAATAATTGGTATTTGAATATTCATATTTTTCGTCTGGTGCAAAATTAGCAGGCAAATCGAGAATTCGTTCAAGGCCTTCATTACTATTTTTGGGTGGGTCGGTCCAAAAGTTTGGGGTATCGGTTAAGTTGGGAATACCACTCCGATGCTGAACCATCATTCTCAAGGTGATTCTTTCTGCATTTTCAATTCTTCCCTCCAATTCAGGAAAATAAAATGCCAATGGTTTATCCAATGATAATCTTTTGTCGCTGACCAATTTCGTAACAGCAACAGCATCATACAACTTGCCAATACTGGCAATCTTGAATAGGGCTTTTGGATTTGCAGGTAGTTTATTGTTTCGGTCATGCCAGCCAGCCGCATAAAATGCCGGCGGTTTGCCAGATTTGTCCACATAGACAATAATTCCGTCAAACCCATAACTAATTGCTTTATCTACTTGTTCCTGAACTGAATTCGGCAATGGCGTTAACCACATCTTTACCAAAATCCATGGCACAAAAAACATGGAAGCAATGGTTCCAAAAAGTAATACTATTCTGAGAATTTGTTTAGTTTGTTTCTTGGTCATACTTAAAAAACGGTCGATTGAAACGGTTAATAACCTTTTTCAGAATCATAATTTTAATCATTTCTTGATTTATGGCTCAAGTCAAAAATATTACACCCTAATATAATATTTTCCAAAAAACAGATTTATTTGTTGAGTTTTGTCCCTTGCATTCCAGTGATAACGATTTCGTATATGTTTTAGTTTGGCAATTCGATACACAAACCTTTCAATTTTTTACGCTTCGTATGTCCTTCCCCCCTTCGGGCAATTGATTATCGAAGTGCATCAAGCTTTTTCTCCGTCAAATGTT
Source organism: Marinilabilia sp. (assembly GCF_016278715.1). Classification (GTDB taxonomy): domain Bacteria; phylum Bacteroidota; class Bacteroidia; order Bacteroidales; family Marinilabiliaceae; genus Marinilabilia. The sequence continues at coordinate 11,410 of NZ_JADQBH010000146.1, forward strand.
TCCAGAACCGTTTAGGCATAAACTGACGCTGAAGCCGGGGATTGGTTCGTTCCTTAATGGCAATACTCTTGAAAAAAGTGCGCCACAACTCCTGCCATTGTTGCTCGTCCGGACTTTGGGCATTCTTTTGGAGACTGCCTGTTTCCATGTCAAAAGAGGGGTTTTCTATGGTCACCTCTTCCACCGAATTTGTATCATAGAAATAACCGTATTTCCGCTCTGTGTCAAAAATCAACCATGCCTGGTCCGCAAAGCGTGATTTGAAATGGTTCAATGTCATCGGCAGTATGTCATACTTTGGAGAGATTGGCGCAAACCAGGTTCCGTCGGCCGCCTGCTCAAAACGCAGAAACATATACAACCTGTGAACTTCCCGGAGAACCTTTCGCTCCAATTGCGTAAAGCGAAGTACCTCGCTCAGTGACAAGTCATTCGCTACATTTTTTTTATTATCAAACAGTTGTTTCAGGATGAAGAACATCAAGTCCTCAACGTCCGGTTCTCTGGATAAAAATACATGCATAAAGCGCTGACACAGCCGTTTTCCCCCTGCTTTTTCAATTCCCTTCCATACTCTGTCGGCCCGCTCATTTACTGTGGGCACATCCATTATCTTCTCAAACAGACCGGGAGCAGCATCAGGAGGAATGATTGCAGCAGGTTCCTGCCCTCTGTCCCACAGTTCGAATACTGCGGAAAGGAAACCGGGAAATGTACCGTCGTATCTGTATTGGAGCATATTCAAAACAGCTTTAATTGTACCGCATCAGGAGTAAGCTTTCGGGCCGATTTATCCAGAAACATCATTCTCAAATGGTTGGGTTGAAAATCGGGTGCTTTTCGACCGGCCAGTTCGCGGCAGGTAATAAAGAACCGGGCACGTTTCAGAACCACTCCCATTTTCTTGAGCAAATAGGATGACACATGCCCATATCGGCGGGCACTCAAAATCAACCTGGCGCTCTTAGGGCCTATCCCAGGGACCCGAAGAAGCAAATGTAAATCAGCGCTTTGTATATCTACCGGGAACAACTCGGGGTGTCGCAAAGCATAAGCCAGTTTGGGATCCAGTTCCAAATCTAAATCAGGATGAGATTCATCTATAATTTCATCCACCTTAAACTCATAAAAACGCATCAGCCAATCGGCCTGATACAGTCGGTTCTCCCGGCGCAAAGGGGGCACATCAATGGCAGGCAACCGGCTGTCCGCGGTATTGGTATGAATATATCCAGAATAATAAACCCGTTTAAGTCGGTTTTCATTATAAAGCGAACTGGCCAGGTGAAGCACCTGATTGTCGGTATCGGCAGTAGCACCGATTATCAGCTGGGTACTCTGACCGGCAGGAACAAACCGTGGAGTATTACGGGCAGTTCGCCGGGCAGGCAGATATTCCTGTTGCGTTTCATTAATCAGATGCATCGGTTTCAGTACACTATTATAATCCTTCTCAGGTGCCAGATATTTCAGATTTTCCTCGGATGGTATTTCGATGTTTACACTCATCCGATCCGCATACAGGCCGGCCTCCCGGATCAGTGCATCATCAGCGCCCGGAATGGCTTTCAGGTGAATGTATCCGTTAAACCGATGAACCTGGCGCAGATCTTTTACCACTTTAGTCAACCGCGCCATGGTGAAATCGGGATTGCGTATGACTCCGCTACTCAGAAACAACCCTTCAATATAATTTCTGCGATAAAAATTGATGGTGATATCGACCAACTCTTCGGGAGTAAAAGCAGCCCGCGGAATATCATTTGTTCTGCGATTGATGCAATAGGCACAATCATAAATGCATTGATTGGTAAACAGAACTTTGAGCAAAGAAATGCAACGCCCGTCATCAGCAAAACTGTGACAAATACCTGCAGACACAGCAGAGCCCAAACCACCACTATTTTCCCGCTGACTGCCACTGGTGGCGCACGAAACATCGTATTTGGCAGCTGAGGCAAGTATTTTTAGTTTTTCGAATTTATCCATGGTTTGCGGTAGAATGGTATAAGGGTGGAAGGGTGGGAAAGGGCATAGGGCATGGGGCATAGACCCTGAAAATTCGAAACATACCTGGCCCCCTGCTCTGTGCCCTATGCTCAGTGCCCAACACCCTTTCCGGTAAGCAAATGGTCTTTTAAAGCTCCCACATCCTGCTGAATGGTATTAATGGAGCGCAAAAGATGCTCCACTTCCACCTTTCCCTGGGGCAATTCGGGGCTGATATAATGGACAAAGCGCCAGATTTCGCGAATCTCCTCCACAGCCAGGTCGTAAGGTTCATAAAGTGGATTCAGGCTGATACATTTAACACTGCCTTTCTGTTTAATCTCGTTTTGAACAATCTTAAACGATATTCCCTCATCCCGGGTGACAATGATGCAGGCATCTCCATTCTTTATGGTGTACCAGTCGAGAATAAACTCCCCTGTCACCCAGGCTCCTTCTGGAACCGGCAACATGGAGTCGCCACTAATCTGAAAAGTACGATACTTCTTCTCCCTGTCGAGAAACGGCAACCGAAAAACCGGAAGAGAGCTGATGTACTCCGGATCGGAAAATCCGGTCAGGTATCCCGCTTTGGCTTTCTCGGGAACCAACTCAATGTTCTCCTCGTTATCGGGTCCCACCGTAGAAGTCAGCACCCGCAAACGGGAACCGCGTATATAAACATCGTTTCCGCCCTCCAGGTCTTTTAACTGAAAGTTGGTCAGTTTGGATAAATCCACCCTCACGAGAGTGTCCATCGACAAACCAAAATAATCTGCCAGGGTCGTCAACACATCCAGTGGAGGCCCGGAGACTTTGTTCTCATAATTATTGAGTGTGGGACGCTTAATTCCCAGAGCAACTGCCAGATGTTCCTGGGTAAGTCCCCGTCGCTTTCGCAACAACCGAAGGTTTGATGAAAAGAACATGCTTAGTTTTTAATCGCAAATAAAGATTAATTTTTAAGCAAATATATATAACAGAAATTAATAGGGCAATAAAAAAATCAAATAAACCCGAAAAACTTTTTCCTGTATTCCCGAGGAGTACATTTGTTTATTTTCTTAAAAGCCGCATTAAACCTGTTAATCGAATTAAAACCACATTCAAAACAGATATCAGAAATACTTGTATCCGTTGATATCAGCTTCCGCTGAGCCTGGCCTATTCGCTCCTGCTGGATGTATTCAGTCAGGGTCATACCAAATGTTCTTTTAAAAACCGAATTTGCATAATCAGGGTGAAAACCTGCCGCATGCCCAATATCTGCCACTTTTATAGGACGGTCATAATTCTGGGCAATAAACAAGGCAATTCGTTCTATCTGGCTGATTTCACCATCATATATCTTTATCAAACTACGCGCTCTTGTATCCAATACTCTGTCGGCCATTCGTAATAACCGTGCACGCACTTCCAGCAATGAAGCATCTACCCCTCTGTTTTCAGCATAATCATCAATCCATTGCCGAAAAATTAACTTATCATAAGAAGAATAATCTCCCGGTTCATCAATTAAAAACTCTCCTTTCAGCACCCTTTCAACAAATGTGGCCGGTAATTTCCACTCCAAAAACCGGGAAAGAGGAATAGTTCCCACAAAGTAAGGAGCAGATTCAGAGAAATCAACAATCTGATGAGGGACAAGCCCCCAAAACAGAGCAAAACTCTTTGGTGGAATGGTTACTCTGGAACCTTGAAAAAGATAAGTAATGCCTCTCTCCGGGAAAAAATTTATTTCAATTTCATTATGTCTGTCCGGTTTTCTCATCACATCGGGAACCCAAACTTCAAAGGTCAATCCATACGGCTTAAACTTGCCCCGCTTTTCATCAAATCTGTGAACAATCTCGGAATTCGGCATATTTATCTTAAAAAAAGATTAGTATTAATCATTAGACGAGATTAAATTTACACTTTAAAATTGTAAAACAAACTAAGTATGAAAAAGAACTGGTTTCTTCTTATTCTGGCTATTTTAATAATACAGGGGGCGGCATCCCAGAAAAACCAACTTCAACAGAGTGATTCCTCTGCATTGAAACCACGAATCGTTGTACTTACAGATATCTCAACATGGGAACCTGATGACAGTGAGTCGTTGGTCAGACTTCTGGTAAATGCGGATCTTTTTGAGATTGAAGGACTAATCTATACAACAGGTTGGAGCCTGGAGGAAACTCGCGACGACTTTCTCCAACTTATTCACGACAGGATTGATGCCTATGAAAAAGACTTGCCAAATCTAATGAAACGATCAGCACAAACAGATTTCAAAAAGGATGAATCAAAACAGAAAATCGGCTACTGGCCCAGCCCTGAATATTTAAGAGCCCGCACGATGGTTGGCAGTAAGAAGAGAGGCATGGAGCACATAGGAGAAGATAACATTTCTGATGGAAGCAATCTGATTATCAATCAGGCTGGAAAGAACGACGACCGTCCTTTATGGATATTACTTTGGGGAGGTGGCAATACCCTTGCGCAAGCAATCTGGCAGGTTCAGGAGCAAAGAGATGAGAACGCACTCAGAGCCTTCCTGCATAAAATCCCAACCTATGCAATTACCGACCAGGACAGATCTTACAAAAGCGGCACACCCTATAACATCAGTTCCCAGCAGTGGATACGCACAGAATTTGAAAAGGATCTGATGTATTTTTGGGATGAATGCGCCTGGAAATTTCAGAATGGAACCGGACGAAAAAACTGGGATGAGTATGCACAGCACATTCAAAGTAAAGGAAATCTGGGAAAGCAATATCCCAAATATAAATACGGAGTCGAAGGAGATACTCCCTCATTCCTTCATATCATTCCCAATGGGCTGAATAACTGGCTTGCTCCGAACCAGGCTGGCTGGGGTGGCTATTTCGAATGGGGTATTGGGCCCGACAGCATTTCCTATGCCTATACCAATCATAAAGGAAAAGCTTTTGAGATTTGCACCAAATATGAAGATCTATTTTATCCGGCCACTTTCAATGATTTTGTTGCAAGAATGGACTGGGCCGACTGCGGTGAAGGAAACCGCAATCCCGAAATTATGCTTAACGGAAACAAAGACTTCACCCCTTTGCATATTAGCAGGAAGCCGGGAAAACAAATTAAACTTGATGGCTCAAAATCTTTTGATCCCGATGGAGATCAACTCAACTTCAAATGGTGGGTCATGCCGGAATCAGGAACCTACAACGAGAGGGTCACAATCCCTGAAAATCATTCAAGCTCAATAATATTTACAGTACCTAAGGGATCCCAAGGTCAGACTTTTCACGTGATATGCGAAGTGACCGACAACGGGGAGCCACAGCTTACCCGTTATCGCCGTATCATTGTTCATTCAACTTCTGACTAACAACCATATTTTCCATATCTTTCGTATCTTGTCCCATCATATTTTTGATGTTTACAAAAGACATGGTTCAACAAATTCGTCCCGAAGGTTTCGAACAGATATTCTTTGCCGATGGCAACAACCTGGGCAAGGCCTATCCTGTGCAGCAGGAGCTTTCGAAATTAAAGATTGCCCAGCGACAACTTTACCATAATGTTGACTTACTGATTGATGCCTTTTCGCAACGGTGTGAGAGTGACAACGTTCCGGTAGCCTGCCACATGGGATGCCAATGGTGCTGTCATCAGGCCGTTTTTGCCTCTACTCATGAAATGGTGGTGCTGATGGATTATCTGGAAAAAAGATTTTCATCTGAAGTGGTTGATGAAATTAAGCAAAAAGCTAAGGCGAAAGAAGCAAAACTTTCCGGTTTATCACCCCAAGAGGCATTAAACACCAGCCACCCATGCCCTTTTCTGAGGAAAGGCAGTTGTATGGTTTACCCTGTTCGCCCCCTCGGTTGCCGGATTTATCTCTCTTCCAACGAAGAAAGCTGCAAAGCCAAGTATCAGCATCCGGAAGATCCCAAAGCAATACCTGCTCTTTTTGATTTCACCCTGAAAGCAGGACGACAACTCAATGAGGGATTTGCAGCAGCCCTAAAAGAAGAAGGACTCTCCGTTGAGGAGCATCGAATCGAACACATTTTCCTTCAATTATTGAAATTGCCAGACAAAAAAAATGAATGGCTGCACGGTGCAACCATTCATGAAAGTTTTCCTTTTGATGAAATTAAAGAAAATTAGTTGGGCATTACATATTCCAGTCCGGCACCAGGCCCCAGCGGGAAGCCAAAAGTCAGCCAGATAATCAGCAAAATACTCCAACCAATGAAAAATGCAATGGAATAAGGAATCATGGTTGCCATAACGGTTCCCAGTCCTGCCTTTTCATCGTATTTGCCAAAATAGGCAATTATCAGTGCAAAGAAACTCATCATAGGAGAAATAATGTTGGTCACAGAGTCTCCGATGCGGTAAACAGCCTGAGAGAGTTCCGGTGAATAGCCCAACAACATAAACATCGGCACAAAGATAGGCGCCATAATGGCCCATTTGGCTGATGCACTCCCCATCAGCATGTTGATTGCTGCTGACAGGAGTACAAACAGCAACATGAGGGGAATGACGCCCAAATCTGCAGCCATCAATGCTTCTGCCCCATTCACGGCCATTATTACCCCAAGATTACTCCATTTAAAATAGGCAACGAATTGCGCAGCAAAAAAGACCAGCACAAAGTACGTGGTTAGCGTCCGCATACTGTCTGCCATACTTTTTGCCACATCCGAGTCGTTTTTATATTTGCCCATGATGGCCCCGTAAACAATACCCATGGTACCTGCAATCAGGAACAGTAAAGCAATTACACCGCGAATAATTGGTGAAGAAAGAATTCCCCCATCATCACCTCTCAGTATTCCGTTTTCGGGGAGAATCCCGATAAGAATAATGGTCACCCAAAACACAAACACCAGAAGACTCCAAAGCAATCCTTTTTTCTCTTTCGGGGATAACCCTTCCAGCTTATCCTGGCCGTGAGGCCCTGAATAATTACCAAAGCGGGGCGCAACAATTTTTTCGGTAACCCGGGTACCAATTGCAGCAATCAGAAAGGTAGAGACAATCATAAAATAGTAGTTGGCCGTTGGATTGACCTCATACGTTGGGTCAATAATCCTTGCCCCTTCCTGTGAGAGTCCGGCCAGCAACGGATCAACTGTTCCCAGAATCAAGTTGGCACTGAAACCACCTGAAACCCCGGCAAAAGCAGCTGCCATCCCCACGATCGGATGACGCCCCACCGACTGGAAAATAATACCCCCAAGAGGAATCAACAACACATAACCAATATCACTGGCAAAATTGGACAAAATACCTGAAAACACCAGGACAAACGTCAGTAAACGCCTGGGCGATGACAAGACCAACAACCTAATAAAAGCCGCAATCAAACCGCTCGATTCCGCAATTCCGATACCCAACATGGCTACCATCACAATTCCCAGAGGTGCAAACCCGGTATAGTTTTCCACCATTCGGTCCATAATCATGGCAATTCCATCCTTACTGAAAAGATTGACCACCTGAATGGTTTCTCCGGTTCCGGGATGTTGAACATTCCATCCCAGCCATGCACCTATTGCTGATAAAACAAGAGCTGAAAGGGCAAAGATGCCAAACAAAGTAGCAGGATGCGGAAGTGCATTCCCTCCTTTTTCCAGAATATTCAGAAACTTGTCAAAAAAACTTTTCTTCTTAACTTTTTCACTCATGCCTATCGCTTTAAATATCAATACAACTTTTCCGGCCCGAAAATATAAAAATTCTCCTTTAACAAAACTGATTTATGTTTTCCAACCTCTTAATGGTTCTTACGTCTGAATAAATACAAGCAAACAGGGATAAATGTTTGTTTTTCTTACACCAAAGCAATATTTATCCTGACAAATGAAACTTTTTCGCTGATTTTTAGTACTTAAAACTGAACAATATTTTTGAACATGGCCCCATTTTACCGTTTTTTTCGAAGTAACCCCGAATCTCTGAAATTGATTCCGGGAGTTGTTCTTTCCGGACTTCTCTTTTTTACATCGCCCACAGCAAGCGCGGCAACCAGACAGGAAGATTGTTCCGATGGGTTCGCCACAACCATTGAGTCTGTGCAGGTAGAAGACCAATGTGTTGTTCTTGAACTTCTCATTGAAGCCACCGGCACCTCAAAATTTGCACTTTCTCATTTTATTGCAGAGGTTCCCTGCGGAGAAATTTCAGCGGCTTCCAATTCCGAAGGATGGAAAATGGAGTATCCAGTGACTGATCCCACCAGTGGCGTCACAGGAATAAAGGTGGACGATATTTCAGGATTTGGAGAAAATGGTCCAGAAACATTCCGCCTTACCTACACTGTGTGTGCGACGGACGATACCTGCCTGGACATGATACTCCAACAAAGCTTCGAAGTAGCCTACAAAGCTGGAACATGTATCAGTAAAGAGGTAATCACCCCCGTAAACCAACCGCTTTCTGCCAACCTCGAAGCAACTCACCTTACCTGCTTTGGCGCTGACAATGGAAACATCGTGGTAACTGTTAATGGCGGAGTTCCTCCATATCAGTTTCAATGGTCAAACGGAGACACTTCTCAAAATATTGAGAACCTTCCCAAAGGGATATACAATCTTACTATCACCGATGCTGCCGAAAACTCACTGGTCCTTTCAACCCAGATGGAGGAACCATCTCCTATTCAGGCTTCGGCAAATGTTACAAAAACTGAATGTGGCCAAGCTGCCGGTGCAATTGACTTGTCAGTAAATGGCGGAACAGGACCTTACAAGTTTTTATGGAGCGAAGGCCAAACAACTGAAGACTTAAATCAACTCTTTGCCGGAAACTACAGTGTTACCATAACCGACAGCAACGGATGCCAAAAAGAGGTGTCCTATACAGTTAAAGAGACAAGTTCTCTGCAGATTGAGGCTTCCCAGATTAACCTGCAATGTCATGAAACCGGCTCAGGGAGTATCAACATCGATGTTTCGGGTGGAACGGCCCCATATTCCTATTTGTGGTCAACCGGTGATACCACCAAAAATTTATCCAACCTCGACGAGGGAACCTATTTCATTTGGGTTTCAGATGATATGGGGTGTAACCAGTCCCGTCAAATCAAAGTCACCAAAGAACAAATCCAGGCAGAAATCACCTCAATCAACGCCGGATGTCTGGAAGATAATGGTAGCGCCACCATAACTTCGCTCAATGGCAGCGAGCCCTACAACATCGAATGGGCCAATGGAGAAACCGGCCTGACTGCTAATAACCTGGCTCCGGGCACGCATTTTGTCGAAATAACCGACAGCAACGGTTGTCAAACAACTGAAGAAGTAACCATCAACCGTGACAATGGCCCCCAAATCATTGTTTCATCAGCATGGACAGGTTGCTCCACCGAAGATTCCATTGAGGTGTCCCTAACTGCTTCCGGTGGACAAGAACCTTATAAATGGTTGGTCAGCGAAGAATTTTCTTCAGAGACTTTTTATGTAACCAAAGAAACCGAACTTTTGGTCACAGCAACCGACCAAAATGGATGTGCTACCTCAGAAATGGTCACAGTTAGTCCCAACCCCGCAGGCCCACAAATCAATCTGAATATTATTGATGCCTCCTGTACCAATCCCACGGGAGCGGCTTCAGTAATTGTTCAGGGAGAGGGCCCCTTTCCGGTTTTCTGGGATGGAATTCAGGGCTCCACTTACAAAGGTGGATTGGAACCCGGCACCCATGAGGTAAAAGTGGTTGACAGCAACGGCTGCGAAACCATCGAAGCCTTTTCCATCAGCGAAATGGTTGTTCCTACCGTGAAAATCCTTACTACGGAAACAGAGGTGGATTGCAACAGCCCAAACAATCTGCTAAACGCAACTGTCACCAATGCGGAAACCTAAAGTTGGGAGTTCGAAAGCTCGGATAACTCC
>NZ_JADQBH010000280.1 GCF_016278715.1 Marinilabilia sp.
GTGAAACCGGAAGGTACGGTTGACTGGACAAGTTATTCAACCGCGGCACAAAGAGGAATGGTTGAGGAATTGAAAAATGATGACAAGGGGGTTCTGGCAGCTGCAAAACTGGATGGGACACTCCCGGAAGATGTTCCTGTGGAGGTTCTGCGCTTCTGGGAAAAAGAAAATGGGAAGTTGATTTTGCGTTTTGAATTGCTTAATAAACTGGACAAAGATTTAGAAATCGGAGCCTTGGGAATTCCAATGATCTTCAATAATATCCTTCACGAAAAACATCTGGATGAAGTTCATTCCGAAAATGTTTTTTTCGACCCATATATTGGTATGGACGCAGGGTATTTGCAAGCAGCTCGTTTGAGCGGAGAAGGACCGGTGCTTCTGGTACTGCCCCATGGCAAAACCCCGTTTGAGGCTTATCGTCCCTTGCTCGATGATCCCATGCCGCGGGGAATTACTTTTGAAGGATTTCATGAATGGATGGTTCACAGTAAAGCTTACGCGGAAAATGAGTGGCGTGATGCGGAACAATGGAACAATTCAACATCTGTGACTTTGGCACCTGGTAAATCTTATTCTGTTGGGGTTGAGTTCGTTTTGGCCGATAATGTTCAGTCCATCGAAGAAACGCTGATGAAGTATAATCGTCCTGTGTCTGTTGGATTTCCAGGATATGTGTTACCACAGGATGTGGATGGAAGTATATTTGTTCATTACGACAAAAAAATTGAATCAATTGTTGTACAACCTGAAGGAGCACTCTCTGTAGAAGAGGCAAGGTCAACTGCCAAAGATTGGAAGAAGTATCGGATTAAGGGTAATAAATGGGGACGAGCTCGTCTCTCTATTACTTATGAAGATGGTTCTTTGCAAACCATCAATTATAAAATAATCAAACCCGAAGAGGAAGTTGTTGCCGATAATGGCCGTTTCCTGACCAACGAACAGTGGTTTGATGATAAAAATGATCCTTTTGGACGTGGACCATCGGTAATTACCTACGATTATGAAGAAAAACAGCAGGTAACTCAGGACAGTCGCTCATGGATTGCCGGATTGAGCGATGAAGGTGGAGCCGGAAGCTGGCTTAATGCCGTAATGAAGCAACTTGTACAGCCCAATCCTGCTGAGATTTCCAAAATGGAAGATTTTGTAAATCAAACCCTGTGGGGAGGAATTCAGTATTCGGAAGGAGAGCACAAATATGGAGTTCGCAAGAGTCTCTTTTATTACGAACCCGACAGTATGCCTGATGGCACTTACCGTGATGATATCAATTATTCCACCTGGGCGGCCTGGAGTAAAGAAGCATCAGAGAATGTAGGACGATCATACAATTATCCGCATGTAGCAGCTGCTCATTGGGTAATGTACCGTCTGGGACGGAACTATAAGGGTTTGGTAACGCAACGCTCATGGGAATGGTATCTGGAGAATGCTTTTCATACCGCGATGGCAATGGTTGAGCAAGCCCCTCATTATGCTCAGTTTGGTCAAATGGAAGGAACCATTTTCCTCCTGGTGTTAGAAGACCTGAAAAGGGAAGGCTGGGAGAAGCTGGCCGAAAATCTGGAGTCTGCAATGCGTGAAAGAGCAGAGCACTGGGCGTCACTCAATTATCCTTTTGGTAGTGAAATGCCCTGGGACTCCACGGGCCAGGAAGAAGTATATATGTGGTCGAAATATTTTGGTTTCGACGAAAAGGCCACGGTTACTTTAAATGCCATTCTTGCTTACATGCCTACTGTACCTCATTGGGGATATAATGGAAGTGCCCGCCGCTACTGGGATTTTCTATTTGCGGGAAAATTGTCCCGTGTCGAACGTCAACTCCATCATTACGGTTCTGCATTGAATGCAATTCCCGTTTTGCATGCCTATAAAGAATTACCGAATGACATTTACATGTTGCGTGTAGGTTATGGGGGAATGATGGGCGCTTTATCGAATATTACTCAGGATGGTTTTGCTCCTTCAGCATTTCATTCTTTTCCATCAACACTGCGAAATGACGGAATTTCCGGGGACTATGGGCCGGGCTTCTTTGGTTATGCGGTCAACACCGAATCATTTATGGTTAGGCATGATACGTTTGGATGGATAGGCATGGGAGGTAATATCAGTGTTAAGGATGATTGGGTAACCCTGAATTTGACGACAGCTGCCCGCTCGCGGGTATTTATTGCTCCCGAAGGATTAGAGATTTCTCTGCTGGCAGGAAAAATCAAAAGTGTGTCATATAATTCCGAATCTGGAGAGGTTCGCCTGGAATTGGATGTTAAAAACGATTATACACCGAAAGCTCTGATGCTCATAAAATCAATTAATGATTCCGAAGCTAAAGAATATAAGCCGGTCAAATTTTCTGAAAACGAAAGGGGTGTTTTTGAAATTCCTTTGAAGAAGAAATTAAGCACAATTTCGATTCAAAAATGAATTTAAGAAACCAGGAGCATCCGATAGTCATTGATTATCGGATGGTTTCTTCCTTTTGGACAAAATCTTATTTATTATGAAAATTTATCTAATAATAATTTTTGTTTTTCTTATTGCGCTACCTGTTACAAGTCAGGATGATGAAATACTTGCTCTAACCTCTACAATGAACAAGGTCGACGAGGAGTTTAAGATCGGGAAACCTCCGAAAAATCTGGAGCTCGATGATTTTTATCAAAAACACGTTAATGTTTATGGTATTCATATCATCAGTTCACATAGAGTTCCGGATTCAGCCATCCATGTGGCATGCGGAATTATAGAATTTATGACTGATGGTTTACCAAAAGAGGTGTTGGAGCAGATGCAGAAGAAGAATACCTGCGTAGGAATCATGGCCCGGTACGAAGGTACTACTGATATTCCCGAGCATGCTCATCTCGCCAGTGATACCAGTCTCAATTGGGATGTGAGAGCCAGAGGACTTGGCGGAACACTTGAACTGCCTCTTACTACATGTGCTGAAGAGAATCTGCTTTGTTACCAGATTGATAAGTATCATGCTGAGGATATTCTGATTCATGAGTTTGCGCACACCATACATGATGTAGGCATACTGCCTCTGAAACCTGACTTTAACGAAGTGCTTCAGGAAATGCTTGATGCCGCTCTTGCCAATGGGAAGTATCATAACACCTACGCTGCCACCAACGTCTGGGAGTATTGGGCAGAAGGAGTTCAAAACTGGTTTAATGTCAATGCTGATGTTCCCAATCCTGATGGGAAGCATAATCATGTAAATACGCGAAGTGAAATGAAGGTTTATGATCCTGACTTGTATGACCTTGTGGGTGAATACTTTCCAGATTTTGACATCAGTGAATGTCCTTCATGTCATATAACAGAATAAAAGAACTATTAAATATTTATATATCATGGGAAAAACAAGCCATACTATTAAGTTTATTTTATTGGGTGCAGCTGTTTGGTTAGGTGCCTGCCAGCAGCCCGCAGATGAGAAACACTATATTGATACAGATGGTGCTGAGGTAATTTCATTCAGAACATTACAGTTTGGGCTGGATGAGGTGAAGTTGCTTGAAGGGCCTTTTCTGGAAGCGACCAAACGTAATGAGAAGATTCTCTTGAACTATGAACCGGATCGTTTGCTTGCACACTTTCGGGAACAGGCAGGTCTGGAGCCAAAAGCGGAGCATTATGGGGGATGGGAAGGTGAATCATTATCCGGACACAGTCTGGGACACTATCTTTCTGCTTGTGCGATGATGTATAAAACAACTGAAAACGAAGAATTCCTCAAAAGGGTAAATTATATAGTAGACGAGTTGGATGAAGTTCAAAAAGCAGATGAAGATGGATACATTGGGGCGTTTGAAAACGGGAAGAAAATTTTTGAAGAGGAGGTTGCCAAAGGTGAAATTCGTTCTGCGGGATTTGATTTGAATGGGATCTGGGCGCCAATTTATACTCAGCACAAAGTTATGGCAGGATTGATGGATGCCTACCAGTTGTGCGGAAATAAAAAAGCACTGGAGGTGGAAAAGAAGTTTGCCGATTGGCTTGGAACAATCGTGGAAGACCTCACTCACGAGGAAATACAAAAAATGTTGCATTGTGAGCATGGTGGCGTGAATGAATCCTACGTTGAGTTGTATGCAGTGACAGGTGAGGAGAAATATCTCGAATTATCAAGAGTTTTTCATCATGATGCTGTATTGAAACCGCTGTCGGAGGGCAAGGACATTCTTCCCGGACATCATGCCAATACGCAAATTCCTAAATTAATTGGACTTGCCCGTCGTTATGAACTCACCGGCGATACGACAGATCGCAAAACGGCAGAATTCTTTTGGGAGCGTGTTGTCAATCACCATTCGTATGTAACAGGAGGAAATGGTGATCACGAATATTTTGGTGCCCCCGATACACTCAGCAATCGCCTCAGTAGTAATACTACTGAAACCTGCAATGTTTACAACATGCTCAAACTCTCTAACCACCTGTTTAAATGGGAAGCAAATGCTGAAGTAGCTGATTTTTATGAGAGGGCTCTTTTTAATCAAATCCTGTCGTCGCAGCATCCCGAAACCGGACATGTTATTTACAACTTGTCGCTTGAAATGGGTGGGCACAAAGACTATCAGGATCCTTATGGTTTTACCTGCTGCGTCGGCACAGGGATGGAAAATCATGCCAAATATCAAAAAAATATCTATTTCTATAATGACAAAGAGTTGTTTGTGAGCCAGTTTATTGCTTCAGAACTTTTCTGGGCTGAGAAAGGTCTGAGATTGACTCAGAATACCCGGTATCCTGAGGAACAAAGCACTTCTTTTACATTTGAGTGTGAAAAACCGGTTGATTTGGTTTTACAGATTCGTTATCCATACTGGGCAGAGAAGGGAATGAGTGTTACAGTAAACGGAAAAAAAGTGTCTTTCAAAAAAGAACCACAAAGTTTTGTTTCGATCGATAGAACCTGGAAATCAGGAGACAAAGTGGAGGTTTCTTTTCCCTTTTCTTTACGTTTGGAGTCCATGCCTGACAATCAGGACCGAATTGCATTAATGTATGGTCCGCTGGTTCTGGCCGGACAACTTGGGCCTGAAGACGATCCTAATGCGTCTGATCCAATGTATGTTCCTGTTTTGATGGTAAAAGACCGGAACCCGGAAGCGTGGACAACACCTGTATCTGATTCTCCTAATACCTTTAAAACTGAGAATGTAGGACGCTATCGGGATGTACTGCTTAAACCATTCTACAAAACGCACGACTGGCGATATACTGTTTACTTCGATATTTTTGATGAAGCCAAATGGGAGAAATTTCAGGAGGAATACGAAGCTAAGCAGGAAGCTAAAAAGGAGTTGGAAGAGAGAACGTTGGATTTCTTCCAGCCGGGAGAGATGCAGCCAGAAAGGGATCATAATTTCAAAAGTAAAGACAGCTGGGCACATGAATACCGTCGTCGAAAGTATCGCGAAGCAGATCGTGGTGGTTGGATGTCTTGCGAAATGAAAATTGATGAAAATAGTTCTGCTCAACTTGCAGTTGAATATTGGGGCGGATATCAGGGAAGTCGTACTTTCGATATTCTGGTGAATGGGAATGTCATTGCTACCGAAAATATTTCCAACTCACGGCCCGGGGAATTTTATACCGAAGTTTACGATATTCCGGCAAATATTGACAGAACGGGTGGTGTCATTACGGTCAAATTCGATCCAAAGGATAACCATAGAGCCGGGCCTATTTTTGGTGTTAGGACGCTGACCAAATAATTGGAAAACTTGATTTGAATGCGACTTTCTTTAATGAACATTTTTTTAGTAAAAGTTTTGGCTGAATAGTATATATTCCCTGTGGTGAAAGAGTTTTTGCCGCAGGGGATTTTTTGTTCCCTAAGAAAAAATGACGATTTTGTATTTCGTTTATAAAGGAAATAGAATAACTTACAGATGTTATAGTTGTTTTCAAAATGATTAAGACTAAGCACTTCAATAATCAATATCGCCGCTTTGGCGTTGGCTTGTACGAATGTTGGCTAACGTGATGATTTCTCTTTCTTCGTAGGGAGAGCTAACCAATCATTTTTCTTTCAAGGAATGGTTGTCTCTCTTTAATGCTTCCCAACTATCCCGTTGTGTTTGTTGTGTCTCAAAAAGCTTTGATGCTCATTACTATCATAAAACAGAAAGTTTTTTCATTAGGAACCTTAATCGATACTCCGTAAAGCTCGTACAAACAACTGATTGTCAATTCATTATGAAGCCTGACGGACAGCCCGCAACTCGCTCGTAATAAAAGCTTTGCGTTTCTGCGTTTAAGCTTTTTTTAGCAGACTGTTGCTTAATCGCAGGTTTCAGAATTTAAACTCATTACCATGAAATATATACAAGGTATTTTACTTTTCATATTTTCAGTTTTATCACTAAATGCCCAGACGACAAAAACTGATTATCAGCGTGCCGATTCTATTTCTCAATTTAGAAATTTATTGCTACATGACGTTTTGGAGCTGAATTGGATTGACAGTACTAATATATTTTGGTACAAGACCAGAATTTCCCCCGATTATATCAAATTTTATATTGTTGATGCTGCCAATCAAAAGAAACGAGAGGCCTTTAATCATGACCGCGTTGCAAAAGCGATAAAAGAACAAATTGGTGTGAAAGTTGACCAAAACTGTCTTTCGTTGGACAATCTGGAATTTTCTGCCGATACCACCAGCTTCACTTTTGAGAAAAAAGACACTTTGTGGAAGTGTGAATTGTCGGGTAACTACCTTATTGAAGCTCTTTCTCCAAAAGAAAAAGAACCTGATTGGCCGCACTGGGGTGAAACTCGTGATGAGTTAGCAAACGACCCGGTATCCTCGCCCAACGGGGAATCTGAAGCTTATATTCAGGATTTCAATGTTTTTATCCGTAATGTACAGACCGGAAAGCGAACTCAATTGAGTTTTGACGGTGCTGCCGGAGATCTCTATTCTTCTTATATTTCATGGTCGCCTGATGGTCGTTATATTACAACTAATAAAGTTAAATTGCACAAAAAGAGGTACATGAGGTTTGTGGAATCATCGCCCGACAAGCAAATGCTTCCAAAAGTTCATGAGATCGAATATCTGCGTCCGGGTGATGTACTGCCTGTTCACAGACCTACCTTATTTGATGTTGAAAAAGAACTACAGATTGAGGTTGAAACCCGACCTTTTGAACATCAGTTTAGTATTTCTAATGTGCAGTGGGAGCAGGATAGTGAGGCTTTTACCTTTGAGTATAACGAGCGTGGACACCAGCGATACCAGATTGTAAGAGTGAGTGTCCAATCCGGGGAAGTAAGCGTTATTGTCGATGAGCAAAGTGATACTTTTATAGATTACAGCGGTAAACATTTCCGCCATGACTTGGAAAAATCTGAAGAAATAATATGGGCTTCAGAACGTGATGGCTGGAACCATCTTTACCTGATTGATGGCAAAACCGGAAAAGTAAAAAATCAAATTACCCATGGAGAATGGGTTGTCCGGGGTGTTGAATATGTGAACGAGGAGGATCGTACTATCATATTTAAAGGTAGTGGACGAAATAAAAATGAAGACCCCTACAATGAGCATTGTTATCAAATTGATTTTGATGGAAAGAGATTGATAGACCTGACCCCGGAGAAATTACAGCACCAGGCTCAGTTTTCTCATGATTATAACTATTTTGTGGATACCTATTCGAGTCCTGATACACCGCCCGTTTCGGTTTTGAGAAATTCATCGGATGGCAGGAGCTTAATGACACTGGAGAAAGCAGATATCTCCAAACTTGAAGAAAATGGATGGATTGCTCCCGAACCATTCGTGGCAAAAGGCCGCGATGGGAGTACAGATATTTGGGGCAATATTTATCGTCCTACAAGTTTTGATCCTAACAAATCCTACCCAATCATTGAGTACATCTACGCTGGTCCGCAAAGCTCGTTTGTTCAAAAAGGATTTAACTCATATATGTCGCCATTCAGCGGTCTGGCCGAGTTGGGTTTTATCATTGTTCAGATTGACGGAATGGGAACTTCAAACCGTAGCAAAGAATTTCATGATGTTTGTTACAAAAATCTGAAAGATGCCGGATTTCCTGATCGAATTCTTTGGATGAAAGCGGCTGCCGAAAAATATTCTTATATGGATACAACCAGGGTGGGGATTTTTGGAGGCTCAGCCGGTGGTCAGAATGCGATGGGCGCAGTGCTTTTCCATCCTGATTTTTATGATGCCGCGGTGGCTTCTTGTGGTTGCCACGATAACAGGATGGACAAGATGTGGTGGAACGAGCAGTGGATGGGGTATCCTGTCGGGCCACATTACATTGAATCCTCAAATGTAGAGAATGCCTACCGGTTAAAGGGGGAGCTTATGCTGATTGTTGGGGAGAATGATGACAACGTAGATCCATCGTCAACACTTCAGGTGGCTAATGCTTTGATTAATGCGGAAAAGGATTTTGAATTGGTAATACTACCCGGTGTAGGTCATACCCTGGGCGGAGAATACGGCGAACGAAAAAGACGCGACTTTTTTGTACGAACGCTTCTGAATTCTAAAACTCCTTGTTGGAACCAATAATCTCATAGTATGAAAGGTCTCGTTTTCGACATAAAGAAATTTGCCGTACATGATGGTCCGGGAATTCGTACTACTGTATTCTTAAAAGGCTGTCCTTTAAAATGTGCCTGGTGTCACAATCCGGAAAGCATTTGTGCTGCCATTAAGCATATCCCCAGGATACAAAGGGTTGGAGGTTCTTCTTTTGAAGTAATTGAGCAAGTGGGACGTGAAATGACACCAAATGAGGTGCTGAATGAAATACTTACAGATCGGGTTTTTATGGAAGAATCGGGTGGAGGAGTAACATTTTCGGGGGGAGAACCCTTTTTGCAATATGCATTTATGTTGGAGGTTATGATTCGTTGTCGGGACAAAGGAATTCATACTGTTGTGGATACTTCAGCTTATACCGATTCCGACAAATTAATGAAGGTAGCTCAGATGACAGATCTTTTCCTGGTGGATTTAAAAGTGATGGATGATAATTTGCATCAAAAACACACAGGTGTTTCAAATAAAATAATTTTAAAAAATGTAGAACTGCTTTCAGAAGAAAAGAGGTCACTTCGCATTCGTATCCCGGTTATTCCAGGAGTTTCATTCTCAAAGGAAAATATAATGCAAGTGATTAATTTCCTCAAACATCTCCCTCAGCCTCCTGAGGGAGTGGATTTACTCCCATTTCATAGAATTGGAGACCATAAATATGAGCGGTTGGGGTTACCAAATTCATTTAGGAATGTTAAACATCTCAACCTCAAAGACCTGGCGGGAATGCGCCAGCAATTTGAAGAGGCAGGAATTCGTGCTCACATCGGGGGGTAGGGTTCCTCCTGCCAAAATGCTCCAAACCGGATTCTTGGAATCAATTGTGATTTCTTGTGTTTTGGGCTTTGTCTTTTTGTTACTGTGAGATAATTCTTGTTTTTCTCAACCTAAACCTCAGTCTAAGCCTTTAGCTTAGCTGTTTAAGTTCTGAAAAAGTCGTTCTTTAATTGAGCTTAAAAGTTACACAAGATGTTCGAAAGAAAGATTAAAAAATTTAATTAATATGAAGCAGCGTATAGAAAAACTTCGTCGCCAAAGCATTGAGGCTGTTAATCGTATTTCTGTTGAGCGGGCTTTGCTAATTACAGATTTTTATAAGACCTCTGTTAATTCAGATGATCCCGTGCCTGTTCAACGGGCCAAAGCTTTTGAATACATCCTTTCCCGCAAGAAAATTTGTATTTCAGAGGATGAATTGATAGTAGGTGAGAGGGGGCCTTCCCCTAAAGCAACTCCAACTTACCCGGAAATTTCTCTCCATTCACTGGAAGATTTGGATGTGCTCAACAACCGGGAAAAGGTTTCGTTTCAGGTTGATGCTGAAACCAGGAAAGCTTATGAAGATATTGTTATTCCATTCTGGAAAGGTCGTTCCAACAGAGAAAAAATTATGCAGGAAATGTCTGATGACTGGATGAAAGCTTATGAAGCAGGAATTTTCACCGAGTTCATGGAACAGCGGGCTCCCGGGCATACTGTTGCAGGGAAAAAGATTTTCCATAAAGGAATGAACGACCTTATCCAGGAGATCGATTCTGTGCTATCCACCATTGAGGATTCCCTTGATTCCAAAAAGCAAATGATGCGTGCCGAACTAACAGCCATGAAGATTGCAGCACGGGCTATTGTGATGTATGCAACCAGGCATGCTGACAAGCTGAATCAATTAGCAGAAAAAGAGAAAAATACGGCTAGAAAAGAAGAGCTGCTTAAAATGGCAGGCATTTGTCGGCGTGTTCCCGCTTATGCCCCTTCCACTTTTCACGAGGCACTACAGCACTACTGGTTTATGCATCTTGGTGTTATTACCGAGTTAAATCCCTGGGATTCTTTTAACCCTGGCCGGCTTGATCAGCACCTTTGGCCTTTTTATGTTCGGGAAATTGAAAATGGAACATTGAACCGGGAAGAGGCTAAAGAAATTCTGGAGGCATTCTGGATTAAATTCAATAATCATCCGGCACCTCCCAAAGTTGGGGTAACAGCTCAGGAAAGTAATACATATACCGATTTCACCTTGATTAATATGGGAGGAGTTAAAGAGGACGGGACTGATGCCGTAAATGAGTTGTCATTTCTTCTTCTTGATGTAATTGAAGAGATGCGCCTGCTACAGCCTGGTACCATGGTCCAATTAAGTCGTGTAAACCCTGATGAGTTTATTGATAGGGCCGTTGAAATAACCAAAAGCGGTTTTGGTCAGCCTTCCATATTTAATACTGATGCCATTGTGGCGGAATTGAAAGGGCAGGGTAAAAGCCTGGTGGATGCCCGAAACGGTGGGGCCAGCGGGTGTGTGGAAAGTGGTGCTTTTGGCACAGAAAGCTATGTTTTGACCGGATATTTCAATTTACCCAAAATTCTTGAAGTTACTCTTCACAATGGAGTTGATCCACGCACAGGAAAACAAATTGGATTGAAGACAGGACCCGTATCGGAGTTAAAGGATTTTCACCAGTTATTAAAGGCTTTCCGACAGCAAGTGCAATATTTTGCGGGAATAAAAATAAAGGGAAGTAATGCTATAGAGAAACTCTTCATGGACCAGCTTCCCACCCCTTTCTTATCTCTGATTATTGAAGATTGCATAGCAAATGGAACGGATTATATAAGTGGAGGGGCACGCTATAATACCAACTATGTACAGGGAGTTGGATTAGGAACGATTACGGATTCTCTGGCTTCCTGGCGAATCAATATTTTTGAGAAAAAGATAATGCAGCCAGTAGAGTTTTTAGGCGCATTATGTAATAATTTTAGATGGAATGATGAACTCTTGCATCATTTATTGTATCGAACACCAAAGTATGGAAACGATGATAAAGAAGCTGACCGTCATGCAGGAGAGGTTTTTGAAATATTTTATGAGGCAGTTAACGGACACAAGAGTCCTCGTGGTGCCACCTATCGGATCAACTTACTCCCAACAACCTGTCATGTCTATTTTGGTAGTGTAATGCAGGCAAGTGCTGATGGACGAAAAGCAGAAATGCCTTTGTCAGAGGGGATTTCTCCGGTACAGGGAGCTGATACCAAGGGGCCAACTTCCGTGATGAAATCCGCGGCAAAAATTGACCACTTACGAACGGGAGGTACGCTTCTAAATCAAAAGTTTAGTCCCTCATTTTTTGAAGATGATGAATCTGTGAGAAAAGTTTCAGCCCTGGTCAGGGGATATTTTCGGTTAAATGGACATCATGTACAATTTAATGTTGTGGACGCTGCGACTTTGCGGAGTGCTCAGGATAATCCGGAACTATACCGCGACCTAATAGTTAGGGTAGCGGGTTATAGCGATTATTTTAATGATCTGGGGCCGGAACTTCAGAACGAAATAATTAAAAGAACAATGCACGGGTGTATTTAATAGTTTCTAAGCTTTTATTTGTAACTATTTTTAAGATTTATGCCTAGACCCAGGTTTTGGATGTGGTCCCTTTTTTATTATTTGTTGTGGGCCAAATGTCGGCCAACCCTAAAAAACAAAAACCGCAACCCTTTAAAAACTAAAGAATTGCGGTTTTACCTTGTGATCCCGAAGGGACTCGAACCCCCAACCTCCTGGGCCGTAACCAGGTGCTCTATCCAATTAAGCTACGGAATCGTTGCTGTTTCGAGAATGTGTTTCTCTCAAACGCGGTGCAAATATAGGTAAAATATTGTTTCCCGTGCAAATTGTTCTTACAAAAATATTGGTTTTTTATCTGCCTGAAAGTACCGTTTTTCGGGCAATTTTAAGATTTACAAAAGATTATGAGTACAAATTGGCTGTAGAAGAAAATTCAGTATTTCTATTTTGTAGACTTGGTGCATGAGTGTGATTATATTGAATCGGGCTGAAAAAAGAAATCGCCTGCGTCGAAAGGAAGTTTCGCCAGCATTTCATCTTCAATAGAGATTTTACATATCTGCCGGCCTAACCTGATGAGGACACTATGTTACTAGCCAAATTCCAGGTAATTAAATCTGTATTTCCAAAACGGGCAATACATTGTCTCATTTTTTAATCATCTTTGCACCTACAAAATCAATAAAAACAGACGTATGAAATTTATTTTTAAGACCATTTCCCTTTTGTCGATTGCACTTCTAATGCTGAACGGGTGTGAGCAGGTGGATGACACCATTACAGATATTCAGAAAACTGCGGCATTGCGCAATGTGGATTTTACTTATGACAGCCTGAGTACTGAATTGGTATTGCCGGAAGGAAGCCTGAGCGGCAAAACGTTTCAGGAGATGTATGAAAACAACAAAGAACTTTTTAGCGATGCATCCAATTATTCTGTGAAGATAAACACCCATTACACCGCTGACAATACCAAAGAAGATGCTGTTGATGCCATGTTTTCCGGAATGATGCAGGATATTATTCTCAACAATATTGCTGAGTCACCGGTTCGGTTTGAAACATCGGCTTTTGAAGTCGCAAAAAATGATGTTTTGGATATTTCCAGCAGTAGCGTAATAGGCCTGGAAACACACCGGTTGACAGTTATGTACATTTTTCGTCAGATTATTGCCGAAGAAGATTTAGATGCAAAAATTTCTTCAAAATTGAATTATGAGCTTGGTGTTGAAAAAGGAAATATAAACCTGGGAGAGATTCAGAGATATATTCCAACCAAAGCTTCTGATGAAACAAAGGCATTTGTCTCAGGTTTGCTTGAGTCGGGCTTGTTTGATGAGTAACTATATAAAAAAGAGGTTGAACCTGTTAAAGTGTTTCAGGCAGCCTCTTTTTTATTTTCTTCATATTAAAATACTCCGTTAAACTGTTACAAATAGTTGATAATTAATCTATTACAAAACCAAGCAGACGGATCACAACTCACTCATAATAAAAGTTTTGCGTCATTTCGTTACTGCGTTTAAGCCATTTTAACGGACTGTTGTATTACATATTTTCATAATGGACACGGTCCCACAGGAGTATGTCATCTGAATAGGGTTTCCGCTCCTTTTCTTTATGTCCAAAAACCATAATACCCAGCACTTCCAGCTTATCTGGAGCATTAATGATTTTCTTCACGTTGTCGGCTGCCATATTTCCTTCTTCACCGAGTCTTAAGCGTATCTGAATCCACGTCGACCCCAGACCAAGTGACTCAGCTGTCATCTGCATCATAATGGATGCTATGGAGCAATCTTCTACCCATACATCACTTTTATCGGGAGCACCCAAAACGACAATTCCAAGAGGGGCGCCGGAAAGAAAAGATGAGCCATGTGGTTTGCATTGAGACAGGGCTTTAAGGGTTTCAGCCTTTTCAACAACGACAAACTCCCAGGGGCGGTTGTTTTTGGAAGTAGGTGACCATAAAGCCGATTTTAGAATTTGGTCAATTTCATCCGGTGAGACTTTTTCTTCTGTAAATTTTCTGCAACTACGTCTTTTTTTAATTAAATCCAGCATCTTTTTCGAGTTTTCATTTGGCTCTTAAATTAATACATTATTTTTGGGAGTATCAAAAAAAAGAAATACCCTCTGATTAAAAAAGGGACCATCTATGAACGTTTTGATTATTGAAGATGAGCCACTGGCGGCAGAGAAACTTGTCGCGATGCTTAAAAAATACGATGCAGGTATTTCTGTTTTGTCCGTTTGTACATCTGTTACATCGGCTGTAAAATGGCTAAATACTAATCCCTCTCCGGATTTGGGGCTTTTTGATATCCAGCTGGGAGACGGAACGAGTTTTGATATTTTTGATAGCATGCAGATTCACTTCCCTGTTATCTTTACCACAGCATTTGACCACTTTGCCATCAGGGCCTTTAAGGTAAACAGTGTGGATTATTTACTCAAACCAATTGAGAATGAGGATTTGGCTGCAGCTATTCAAAAGTTCAAAAATGTGCATATTCCCCGCACCGATTCTGCTGATGTTCATCAGGCTGTAGCTTCAATGGTGAGAGCCATGAAATCAGAAAAAAAATTTCGTGAGCGCTTTGTGATATCCGTGGGGCAGCACCTGAAGGTGATTAACGCCTCAGATATTGTCTGTTTTTTCAGCGAAGAAAAAAATACGTTTATTCTGAATGCTGAAGGACGAAGCATTTATTTGGATCAATCACTGAATCAGCTTGAAGAAGATCTTGACCCCAATTTATTTTTTAGAACCAGTCGAAGGGAAATACTAAATTTCGGATACATCTCTGACATAATTAGCTATGGGCGAAGCCGGCTAAAAGTGAAAATTAATCTTCCCGGAGATTCCAGGGAGATAGTTGTCAGCAAGGAGCGGGTAAAGGCATTCAGAGCCTGGTTAGAGAATTTTAAAGGTAATTAATGGTTGAATTTCAATGAAGCATCCAATTTTCTTTTTCACTATTGTCAGGAGAAATTGAAATGTTAAGATTTAGAAGCGGGACAGGCTGATTCTTTCGAAATGTCCTCAGTTCTATAACACAAAGCTGGGTTGAGGGATTGATTTACGGCTTTGCCGAAAATCAATCCCTCAACCCTCCGGAATATCATTTAAAAGTCTGTCATTGCAAGCGTAATGAAACAATCTCTTTTCCTAAACCGGATATTAGTAATTCTTTTAATAAAGTTTAATTCAACTGATATATAGAATAAATTAAAATTAAAGAAGAGTTTTAACTTTTAAATTTGCTATCAATTTATTGAACAAGTATATTTTGAATTCACTTTTTGAGGGGATGTTTTTCTTGCATTAATGAGTCATCGTTTCCAAAAAAATTGAAAAAGATGTTGTAAAACACCCATTTTTTCTTCTTCATTTTATCGTTGAAGTTGGTTAATTCTGCTAATTTTGCGGAAAAATTTCTTTAAAGCAGGAAGAACCTTTCCATACGGGATGCGATCAAAAGGCAGCCCGAACAACTGTAGATTCAGCATATTGATTATTGATTTCAAATTTTACCGATTATTATTTCATCAAATAAATATTTATTACATGAAGCCAACACATATTGAACACATTGGGATTGCAGTAAAAAGCCTGGATGATGCCATTTCTTTCTACGAGAAAGTATATGGACTTGAGTGTTATGCCGTTGAAGAGGTTGCTGATCAGAAAGTGAAAACAGCCTTCTTTAAAGTTGGAGACACCAAAATAGAGTTGCTGGAATCTACTGATTCAGAAGGCCCTATTGGAAAGTTCATTGAAAAGAAAGGAGAGGGCATTCACCATTTGGCCTTTGCTGTGGACGGATTAGATGACAAATTGAAAGCAGCCGAAGAGGCAGGTGTTCGTTTGATCGACAAGCAACCACGAAAAGGTGCAGAAGGATTGAATATTGCATTCCTTCACCCAAAATCAACTTTCGGTGTATTGACCGAATTGTGTGAGACTCCAAAATAATATTTTCTCTGGACGAAAGGAATATTTTTAGACGAAACATAAAAACAATATATAATATGTCAAATCAGGATAAAGTCAAGCAGTTAATCGAGTTGCGCAATGAGGCGCGTTTGGGAGGTGGATTAAAGCGTATTGAAGCACAGCATGCCAAAGGGAAATTCACTGCACGTGAGCGCATTGAAATGCTTCTGGACGATGGCAGCTTTGAAGAGTTCGATATGTTTGTAACTCACCGTTGTACCAACTTCGGAATGGAGAAAAATAAGTTCATGGGCGATGGCGTGGTTACCGGCCACGGAACCATAGACGGCCGTGTAGTTTATGTTTTCTCACAGGACTTTACCGTTTTTGGTGGGTCATTGTCCGAGACTTTTGCACAGAAAATTTGTAAGGTAATGGATCAGGCCATGAAAGTTGGTGCACCTGTAATTGGAATCAACGATAGTGGAGGTGCCCGTATTCAGGAAGGGGTAACGTCACTGGCCGGTTATGCCGAAATTTTTGAACGCAACATCCTTGCTTCCGGTGTTATTCCACAGATTTCTGCCATCTTTGGTCCATGTGCCGGTGGAGCTGTGTACTCACCTGCACTCACCGACTTTATTATGATGACGGAAGAGTCCAGTTATATGTTTGTCACTGGTCCTAAAGTGGTGAAAACTGTTACCGGCGAGGACATTTCTATTGAAGATTTAGGCGGTGCCCGCGTTCACTCAACGAAATCAGGTGTTTCACACTTCGAGTTGGAAAGTGAAGAAGAGGGAATTATGCTGGCGCGTAAATTACTTTCTTATCTGCCGCAAAACAACCTGGAAGAGCCACCATTGGTGGATTGTATCGACCCAATTGATCGTCTGGATGATTCTTTGAACGAAATTATTCCTGATAATCCTAACCAGCCTTATGATATGAAAGAGGTTATCTACTCTATTGTAGATGAAGGCGAATTTTTGGAAGTACATCGCAACTATGCCAAAAACATTATTGTAGGTTTCTGTCGCATGGGAGGTGCTTCAGTGGGTGTTGTGGCCAATCAGCCCAACTTCCTGGCCGGAGTGCTTGATACGGATGCATCCCGTAAAGCAGCCCGTTTTGTTCGTTTCTGTGATGCTTTCAATATTCCGGTACTTACGCTGGTTGATGTTCCCGGATTTCTTCCAGGTAGCGGACAGGAATATGCCGGTATCATAACTCATGGTGCCAAACTTATGTTTGCTTATGGTGAGGCTACTGTACCTAAAGTAACCATCACGCTTCGTAAATCTTATGGCGGTGCGCACGACGTTATGAGTTGTAAGCAGCTGCGCGGAGACCTGAACTATGCATGGCCAACTGCAGAGATTGCCGTAATGGGTGCTAAAGGAGCCATTGAAGTTCTTGAAGGCCGGGCCATGAAAGATATTACAGACCCGGAAGAGAAGAAAAAATTCATGGACAAAAAAGAAGAGGAATACAAAGAGAAATTTGCCAATCCATATCAGGCTGCTTCTTATGGTTACATTGATGATGTTATTGAGCCGCGTAATACGCGTTTCCGCATTATCCGTGGATTCCAGAGCCTGCAGACCAAGAAGTTGACAAATCCTCCCAAGAAACACAGTAACATCCCATTGTAAAAATTCTATATTATGTTCTATATGTTAGAAGCAGTTAACTGGTCACAAATTTGGGTAATTACTGCTGTCGGATATTCTGTTGTTTTTGCAGCCCTTGTTCTGCTCATTTTTGTTTTCAAGTATGTGCCTAAGGTGCTTAATATGCAGTTGAAGCGCAAATTGATAAAACAAGGTAAGTATGTTGAGCGGGGCGATTCCGAAGAACAGTTTATTGCCGGCGAGGTGAATGCTGCAATTGGTACTGCACTTGGACTGTATTTCTCAGATCTCCATGATGAAGAGAGTAAAATTATCACCATTAAACGAGTGGAAAGAAGATACTCTCCATGGAGTTCGAAGATATACAACATCAATAATGTTTTGCCGACTACGCATAGATGAAATAGTTGGCATTTGCCTGATTAATTAATCAAATGGACATAAAACTGTAAGCATTCAGAGCTATTGTCTCTGGTGCTTACAGTAAATTTGTCGCCTGACCTTTAATAAACTAGTGTAAACATGAAAAAATTTGATTTTTCCATAAATGGAAATAAATACCACGTTCATATCAAAGATATTGATGACGATATTGCATCGGTTGAAGTGAATGGAACTTCCTATTCTGTTGAATTACAGCAGGAGATGAAAAAAGTAAAAACACCCAAACTGGTGCGACAGGAAGTGAAGCCTAAACCCGGTGAAGGCCACATAGTGAAGAAATCATCAACCGGAGAACACCAGATTCTCGCTCCATTACCCGGAAGTATTTTCAAAATGCTTGTTAAAGTTGGAGATGAAGTGAAGAAAGGCGATACCTTATTGGTGATGGAAGCTATGAAAATGGAGAACAATGTAATGTCCGACAAGGATGGAACAGTGAAAGAGATAAAAGTGAAAGAAGGAGATTCAGTGCTGCAAAGTGATGTACTCCTGACTCTTGAATAGTGTTTTTTATCTCGATTGTTTAATCATCGGAGCTTTTATTTTTTAGCTTCCTTCAAATATTCTTTAAAGTGAGAAAATTTGTAACAATATTTACGGTTCTCGGACTGTTATTCATGGTTTCAGTGCTTGCCGGAGGTGACGCATCCGCTCAGGATGTGATACAAGGCGGTGCTGACAGTGGTAGTGCGCTATCAAAAGGAATGAGTACTTTCTGGAACTATACAGGATTTTCCAATATTACACTGGGAAATGTTGTTATGCTTCTTGTCGGGTTGTTTTTTATCTTCCTGGCGATTCAATTCAACTACGAACCTTTATTGCTTGTCCCCATCGGAACTGGTATTATCCTTGGTAACATTCCTTTTATCGATGGATTTCAAATTGGTATTTATGAAGATGGTTCGGTTCTGAACTATCTCTATTATGGTGTTGTTAAAGGAATATATCCACCTTTGATTTTTTTGGGTATCGGTGCTATGACCGACTTTTCATCACTTATTTCCAATCCACGCTTGATGCTTTTGGGGGCTGCTGCACAGATTGGCGTATTTGGAACTTTTATTGGTGCAATGGCCCTGGGGTTTGAAATCCATCAGGCAGGTGCCATTTCAATTATTGGTGGTGCCGACGGACCTACTGCTATTTTTGCTTCCTCCAAACTGGCTCCCGAACTGATTGGTAGTATTGCCATTGCCGCCTATTCCTATATGGCACTGGTGCCTGTTATTCAGCCGCCTATTATGAAGCTGATGATTAGCAAAAAAGAGCGGTTGATTAGGATGAAACCACCCAGAGCTGTTTCAAAAACTGAAAAAATTCTGTTTCCGCTTATCGGTATGATTCTCACCCTCTTTATATCACCAACAGCTTTGCCTTTATTGGGTATGCTTTTCTTTGGTAATCTGCTTAAAGAGAGCGGTGTAACGGAACGATTGGCTGATACTGCCCGAACAAAAATGATTGATATTGTAACGATTCTTCTGGGACTTACGGTCGGTGCATCCACTCAGGCAAGTGTATTCTTAACCAAAGAATCCATGATGATCTTTGTTCTGGGAGCTGCCTCCTTTATTGTGGCGACTGCCGGAGGTTTGCTTTTTGCAAAAATCATGAACCTGTTCCTGAAAGAGGGAAATAAAATTAATCCATTAATTGGTGCAGCAGGTGTTTCTGCTGTTCCTGACAGTGCCCGGGTCGTTCAGCACGAAGGACTGAAAAGTGACCCGACTAACCACCTGCTGATGCACGCGATGGCTCCAAACGTTTCGGGAGTGATTGGCTCTGCTGTGGCAGCCGGTATCATGTTGAGTTTCCTTATGTAATAAATATCCTTTTAGTAATTGGTTGATTGAAGAAGAGACTTCCGCTTGTCGGAGGTCTCTTTTTTGCTTTAATACCAATGAAAAATGCCAGCCAATTTCAAAACCACAGGGACGTATATCATAAATTATTTCCTTAGGGAGTTTGTGGCCCGGAAAAATCAAAAGGGAGAGACAGTTGACCACGGGCTTCATCAGTGAGATACTTCTGTTTCTGAGTTTCAAATACCGATTCCAATTCCGACCTGCATCTGCCGCAGGAAGTGGATGCAGCTGTTTTGATAATGACATCCTGAAGCAACGCAATTGGATGCTTGCTTACAATTTTTGCAATTTCTTCTTCAGTTACTCTATTACAGATGCAAATTATTTTTGACATAAAAAAGGCTGTTGTGAAACCGCAAAATTAACACAACAGCCTTATTATACAAGTTCAATATGAAAACAGCCCGTAAAACAATCCCAAAATCAGATGTATCAAAAAAATATTTCGATAATTTCGGGATATGCCAGGTCTAACCACTAATTATGCCATTTATCGCAAATCAATTACATCCACATCGGGATGCTCTTCTGATTTAAATATGAATAATGAAGGCTCAACAGGGACGTTGGTCTCCATCTCATTTATTTCAATGATGTAGTTGTTTCCGTCTTTTCCAATCTGACGTATTCTGGAAATATGATTGTTCGCCTTGTTCACATAAAGCTTAATTCGTGAAAACGGTTTATCCCTGTCCTCAGGAAAAAGATCCACAATTTGTATCTCATTTCCGTCAGTTATTTCCTCACCGGCATAGATATATCTGAAACCATTCTCGTGAAGACTGAAAATATTGGATGGACTTAATGACATCTCATCATCGGGGTCGGGGGTTGAAATATTAACTTCTCCCACTTCTGTCAGGTAAGTCCAGAGAGTTTCGCCATCAAAGTAGCTCTCAGCATTCATAACATCGGCCTTGTATTTATTTCCTGATATCAGGATGCTTCCGTCATAACTGTCCGAAATGTCAGCTTGCTTATTTTCAAGTGTGAAGGTAAAATCGGCTTTAATGGAGTTGTATGATTTTGTTACTTCTGATACTTTATCCAAAATTTCTTTTGCCTTGATTACTTCAGGACTTTGGGCCGAAAGCAGCGATGCCGCAAAGAACAGAGAAATGCTAAGTATTGTAATATTCTTCTTCATTGTATATTTCCTTTTTCAATGGACATTCAATTACCGTTCCAAACTACTTTATATTATCAAAAAGTTTCTCCAATTCGTATTCGTCCGGAATTAATACCTGGCGGGCTTTACTTCCTTCAAACGGCCCCACAACCCCTGCAGCTTCAAGCTGGTCGATGATGCGCCCCGCACGGTTATATCCGATGGAAAAT